>NZ_JBHYXD010000027.1:0-69298 GCF_042751995.1 Streptomyces sp. NPDC059371
CTCACGAACGGGTTCACGTCTCCCGTGAACCCGTTCGAGAGCTCCGGGTAAAGACGAGTGCACCCCCGCCTCAAAGACATGGAGACCGCGTGAACGGCCCACCCGGCAGACCTGCCGATGACGCCTGCGTCATCGCCGACTCCCTGGTCCAGCCCGAACTCTTCGGCGAGCTGTACCACCGTCATGCCGGCGCCATCCACCGCTACGCGGCGCGGCGGCTGGGCGAGCAGCTGGCCGAGGACATCACCGCCGACGCCTTCCTCAGCGCATTTCGCACCCGCTCCCGCTATGACCTCACCCGGCCGAACGCCCAGCCCTGGCTGTACGGCATAGCCGCCAACCTCATCGGCAAGCAGCGCCGCGCCGAAGTGCGGGTTCTTCGAGCCATGGCCCGCGTCGGCCATGACCCGATCGCGGACGCCTGGACCGACCGAAGCGACAGCCGCGTCACCGCCCAAGCGGCGCAGGCACCGCTGGCAGGGGCACTGGCCGCGCTGTCGGCGGGCGACCGGCACGTCCTCCTGCTCGTCGCCTGGGCGGATCTCAGCTACCAGGAGGTCGCAGAGGCGCTGTGCATCCCGGTGGGCACGGTGCGTTCCCGCCTCAACCGGGCCCGCAGGAAGATCCGACTCGCTCTCGGCGGTGTGGACCCCCGCCTCGTACACGATTTCCCGGAGATGGTCGTCAGTGGATGAGATGACGGCGCTCCGGCGGTTCCGGGCCGAGGCCTCCGTACCCGGTGACGCCCGCATCGCCGCAGGCCACCGGCGGCTTCAGGCAGGAATCGCCCGAACCCGGTCGGCGCGGAACGTACGCCGGCAGTTCACCCTGGCCGGCGCGGTCGCTTCGGTCGTGGCGACGGCCATGCTGTCCGCGCTGGTCCTGCGGCACGAAGACATCTCACCCGCCGCGCCCCATCCTCGGGCGCAGCGCTGGTTGTACCAGGAGGTGCGCTGGGACACCTGGCAGTGCGGCACCGGCGCATCCACCGACAGGTACAGCGAGGTCGGCTCGTTCGACCTGGGTCCCGCCTCACCGTCGTGCCACGCGGAACCGGCGGCTCCCGTGGACAAGGACAAGTGGATCCGCTACGACGGCTCCGCGCTGGCCACGCCCGACGAGAGCACGACCGACCCCCGCGACGTCGACTTGTGGAAGGGGAACTTCCAGGCCGGCTGGGAGATGCTGCCGCCCGAGGCCGCCGACGACCTGGTCTCCCGCCTGCCCGCCGACCCGGCCGCCGCGCTGCGTCTGATCCGTACGCGGTCCCTCCCCACCCGGTTCGCCAGCACCCTGCGCCTGACACCTGCCCAGCGGGACTTCGCCAAGGTGGTGGGTGTGTTCTCCACAGCACCGGACCTCCCCCAGGACAAGGCCAGGACGCTGTACGAGGTCATCAGGCGGCTGGCAGGGGCGACCGAACCGGTCCGGGTCACGGACGGGGCCGGGCGGGCCGTCCTCGCGATCGGAGTCGAGGGCCGGTACCGCGACGCGTCGGACGAACGCAACGGCATGCAGGTGCTGCTCAGCCCCGCGTCCTTGGCCTACCGCGGGGTGCGGTACGTGGCGGGACTCGATTACCGCATCGGCGGCGAGGCCTCCGGAGGTCCCTTCGTGGCCAAGGGGACCGTTGTGGCCACGGCGACCCGGATTTCGACCGTCCTCGTGGACCGGGCCGGCCAACGGCCGTGATCTCGCGGCGGGTTCAGGGGGAGCGCAGCAGTTCGTCGGCGGCCGCGGCCGCAGCGTCGAGCGCCGCCGCCGGGCTCTTGCGTCCGGTCAGCGCCGCCCGGATCTCGGGTGCGAGCAGTTCCATCACCCGTCGCGACGCGGGATGCGGTTCCCCGGCGAAGACACTGGCCAACGCCGCTTGGTACTGCATGGCATAGGGCGAATTGCTGGGTACGACGACGTCGGCACGGGGCGAGAGGTATCCACTTGCCCGCCCCAGCGAACGTATCTGCTCCGGCCGGGTCATGAAGGCGAGGAACTGCTCCGTCTGCGCTCCGTGCCGCGACCTGGCGCTGACGGCGAGGGACCCGGGGGCACCGAACGCGGCCTCCCGGACGGGCCCCTTGAGCGGGCCGCCCACCAGTACATTCTCTTTGCCCCAGGCTCTGGCGGCCAGGTCGGCGTCGGTGAGGACCACGGAGTACCCCATCGCGGCCCGCTGCCGGCCCAGCGCGTGCCCGTCGAACCGGTTGGCGTTGTCCATCGCCGTGGCAGGAACCGCGCCCTGCCGGTAGAGGCCGGTGAGGAAGGTGAGCGCCTCGACTCCCGCGGGACTGTTGAAGGCGACCCGCGTGCCGTTCTCCGCGAAGACCCGGCCGCCCGCCTGCCACAGGAGGGGATAGAAGTTGAGGTTCAAGGAGGCGTCGTCCGAGGCGGAGTAGTCGAGCAGCGCAATGCCCTTGCCGCGCAGCCTGGGCGCGGCCGCCTTGATCTCGTCCCAGGTGGAGGGAGGGGTGGTGACGCCGGCCTCGGCCAGCAGCCGCTTGTTGTAGATCGTGGTCGTCACGGTCTGATAGATCGGCGCCCCGTAGATCCGGCCGTCGTGCGTCACCGCGTCCAGCGCCGCGGGCAGGAACGTGTGCACGGTGCCTTTCAGCGCCTTGTCCACGGGAACGAGCGCGTGCTGGGAGGCGAACCGGGGAATCTGGTCCGGCATCAGTAGAACGGCGTCCGGTCCGTCACCACCCGCGAGGGCGTCGGCAATGCGCCGGTCTCTGCCCGCCCAGGGCAGATGGCGCACCGTGACCTCGACGCCAGGGGTCGCCTTCGCGAAGTCCTTCTCGATCTGATTCCAGTACGCCGTGTCCGCCCGGGGATCGGTGATGACCGGATACATCCAGACGACGAGACGGACCACCGTGGGGCCCCGCCCGGAGCCGCATCCGGCGAGCAGCAGCGCGAGTACGAGCCCCGCGCAGACGGCGATCCGTCCGGGGGCGGCCGGCATGGCGATCAGGCCCCCACCGCGGGACAAGTGCTGATACCGGCCCCGGAAGAGGCGTCACAGATCACGTTTTCCAGCAGTCCTTTCAGGCGGGCTCCCGCACATCCCCTGATTCAGAACTGGATGATGCCATACCCGCGACGCGGACCCACGGGCCGTCGGAAACATCAGCCTTCACACCCCGGCCGGTGCACCACCGGTGCCTGCAACCGCCGGGCCGACCCGCGTTCCTGGCGGCCTCGGGCTGTGCGCGGCGGCAGCCGCCGCCCGTCCTCGGCGCGGGCCGGCAGACGCTCCACCGGCGTTCGCCGACCCGCGCTGGCAACAGCCCAGCGCGATCAACCACCACGACGGCGGCCGCGGCGTGTACTTCATGGACCCGGTGGGCCACGCCATGGAACTCATCACCGTTCCGTACGGCGGCTGGACCGCGTAGGCGCAGGTGCCGAGGCCGGCGCCCCGGCAACGGGGTGCGGCCGTTGGCCGCTGCTTGTTCCCGATGTGCTCGATGTGCCGGGTGACGGTATCTCCAGGAGTCCGCGGCGCACCGAAGCGGGATGACGAGTGACGTCTGACGGACGCCGTCCCGCGGCGACGGTCAAGTAACGGCAGCCCTCCGTGTATTGACGGGCGCGCGGATGGGGCCGGTGGTATCAGGCACCGGCCCCATCCGGCCGGTGATGTCATTCACCGGCCCGCATCCTTCGTCACCGTCGTGCGCTTGGGACGTCCGTTGTGCGGTTCAGAACTGCTGGACGAAGTACGGTTCGACGGTCATCCAGCCGTTGCCGCGTGCGCCGTTGCGGGTGCCGTTGTCGCTGCTGGCCAGGGTGTACCAGGAGTCGACGTAGTCGGGGTCGTCCGTCCACCAGTCGTTCGGGATGGCGTCCAGGATGGCGTTCACCAGGGGGATGTAGGTGCCCTGGTCGGTGATGGTGAGCAGGGCGGTGGCGATCGCCTTGGCGAGGTCGCGGTAGTTGGTGCTGCCGTCCTCTTCCATCATCACGGCATCGGCCAGGTTGTACTTGTAGTTCGACCAGTTGACCAGGATCTGGCCGGGCCGGTAGACCGTGCCGTCGTTGTCGAGGTAGGGCATGTCGACGGGGTCGACACGTACGGCGCCGTCCTGTCCGAAGCCGGTGACCAGCGTGTAGATCTCGGCATCGCCCTTGATCCAGGGCTCTTCGTCGTCCGAGAGTTCCACCGCGCTGATGCGGGTGGTCCAGAAGCCCCCGGACGCCGCCTGGGCCTGCGGCTTCCTGGTGGCGTCCGCCTTCGGTGCCGGTGCCGGCGTGGCGGAGTCCAGGCCGTAGTGGCGCAGTTGCCTGTTCAGGACACCCAGGCCGGCGGCCAGGGCCTTGGAGCCGTCGATGTCGACGACGTACACGGGACGGGCGGGTGCGTGGCGGGCGTCGAGCGTGTGGGCTCGGCCCCGGACGTCGTAGGCGACGATCTTGGTGGCGTGATCATCGGTGGTGGCGGGGGCCACCCAGGGCGCCTTTCCGGCGGACAGGGCGCCGCGCATCGCGTGGTCCCCGAGCCGCAGCCGGAGCAGCGAACCGATGCCGGCGTCGAGTCCCTTGGCGGCGGCGATCTTGTGATCCGCCGCGGTCAGTGTGGACTTCAGGCCGTTGCCGGCGCGGCCGGCCAGAGCGGTGACGGACACCTCGTCGGTGGTCAGGGCGGCGTGCTGGACGCGGGCACGCCAGGCGGGGTCGGAGAGGGAACGGGCTATGGCACGCGCTGCCTGGTCCTGGGCCGCGGCGACTGTGGGGGTGGCAGCCGGAGCGGTGGCGGCTGCCGGAGCAGCGGCTGCCGGCAGGACGGCGACGGTCTGGCCGACGGACAGGGCGAGTAAGGACACCACGACGGCGACGGCGCCACGACGGCGTGCTTCACGAGGTCTCACTGGGCGATCCTCCGGGAGGGAGTGCGGACGGACGCGCTGGCAGGTGGAGCGTCAAAGCGTGAATCTATGCGAGTAGATTCACAGAAAGCATGGCGGGTCCATGACACTTGGACAAGAGGTGCGCACAGTGGAAGACCCGGTGACCCGGATCGGTTTCTCCACCGGGTCGGCGTGTTGACGACCGTGTCGACGCCGCCCGCCCGGCGGCCCTTGGGGCAGCACGCTCAGCGGCCCTTGGGACAGCACGCTCAGCGCATCGCCCAGCCAGTGATCTCAAGTGATCTCTGCCGGATCCGTCAGATGACGCGGGGTCCTGAGAGGGCGGCGGCTCAGGGCGGGGCGGAGTCGCCGCGGCCGAGGTCCATCTTGTGGGGGCGTCCCTCCAGCAGGAGCAGGGCGAGGGTGACGACCGGATCGAGTGCGGTATCACTGCGCGTGTCGAAGACGCGGGCGCCGCTGTCGCCTCTGAACCGTTCGCGGACTCGCAGGACGGTGCGCTCACCAGCGGTCACCGTGAAGAGCAGCTTGGGCCAGAGCCATTGGCGGTGGATGCGGTACTCCTGGGACCACAGTCGCACGGTGTTCCCCAGACGCTCGCCCACTTGCCGCCTCTGCAGTCTGTCGGCGTACAGCAGGGCCGGCCCGCCGCTGAAGTCGACCTGCAGCCGGGGATCGCCGCTCCCCGAGGGATCCGAGCCGCGCCAGATGGCCTGCCGTTGATGGCCGGCCTGCATCGAGACCACCGACGCCGGTTCGCCGGTTATCCGTAGCGTCGTGGTCAGTCTGATCATTTCGGCCTGGCCCGGCCGCAGTTCATCGGTCATGAGTGCCGTACTCCTGCCAGTGGATGGGGACTGCGCCTCGATGCGGACGACTACGGGAGGCTCCCGCCCTCACTCCGGGGCCGGCCGGGCCGGCAGGATCCGGTCGGGTACGCCGGTAGCCACGGCCTCGCGCGTCGCGTACACCCGCAGGGCCTCACCGGCCAGGACCACCTGGGGATCGGTCCATCTCTCGTGGGGCTCCGGGATCAGCATCCGGGTAGAGCCGTGGGCGGCGTCGTGGATCAGCACGGAGACGATCCCGGTGACCAGTGTCCCCGGCCCGTACGACTGCCGGGGATGGCCGTCCGGCCCCTCCGCCTGCACCACCAGGAACCTGCCGTCGAGCCAGCGCCCGTACGAGTCCAGGCCGGCCCCGGAACCGACCGGGACACCGTCCACCCACAGCCGCACCGCCGACCCCGCCGTGTCGCGCCAGAACACCGCGCGGTGCCGGTCCCTGCCACCGCTGAACCGCACATGGACCTCGAAGTCGCCCCGGAAACCGTGGAATCCGCCGCAGGCACCCGGGACCGGACCCTCACGCTCACCGCGCGCGACCTCCTCGGCGGCCGACGGCGCGACAGGATCCAGACGGCACACCGCCGGCTCACGGCAGACACGGTCCATGCGCCGCGTGCACCCGAATCCAGCCGCCGCGCAGTCGCGCGGGGACGCGGCGGACAGCAGGGCGGCCAGACGCTCCCCGTAGGCCTCCCGGCCGACCCGGCGCGTCCCGTCCCCCGCCTGCCGCCACCACGCGAGCAGTTCGTCTCCCGGCGGCGACTGCCGCAACCACTCGCCCCACGCCTCGTCCCACACCACTGGCATCTCCTCGCGAACTCCACGCCGCCCACCCTGATATGACGTCGCTTCCGCAGTGATCGTTGCGGGATTTCCCTTCGTTCCCCGCCCGCTGGGCCACTCGTCGCATCCTGCGGGGACCGGGCGCCCGGCGCTCCGGGCCGGGGCGAGGAACGCCGAGCCGGGCCTGGCATTGGCATTGGCACTGGCACTGGCACGGGGGCACGGGGGCACGGGGGCACGGGAACAAACTCGACGACCTCGCGGAGTCCTAAAGGGCAGCCTCCTGAACGGGGTCCCGGGATTCCGGGTGTTGTGGGTCATCGGCCGGGGCGGCGGCACGCAGCGCCGCCTCGACCCGGCGGTTGCTGGTCATCGTCGCGGTGACGGCGGTCATGGCGAGGAGGAGGCCGGCGGCGGTGTAGAGCGGGGTGCGTACGTCGTAGGCGGTGGCCAGCCAGCCGCCGAGGAAGGCGCCGAACGGGGCGGCGCACATGGCGAGCATGCGGGAGGTGGAGGCGACCCGGCCCATCAGGTGGGCGGGGACGACCGCCTGCCGGAGGGAGGGGCCGAGCACCATCGTGGCGCCCATGCCCGCTCCGCAGACGGCGAGCGCGAGGCCGGCGGCGTACGGGTTCGGGGCGGCGGCAAGGCCCAGGATGGCGAGTCCCTCGACCGCTGCCGTGCAGGTGAGCGCGGTGCCGGTGCCCAGTCGCCGGCCGAGGAAGGAGGCGATGCCCGCGCCGAGCAGACCGCCGGTGGCCTCCGCCGTCAGGAGCAGGCCGAAGCCGAAGGTGTCGATGCCGAGACGGTCGTGCGCGAAGAGGGCCAGTACGGTCTCCACGGCGAGGAAGGCGATGTTCCCGACCGCCGGACGCAGCGCGAGCCCGAGCAGCAGCCGGTCCCGGAACACGTACGAGGCTCCGGCCCGCGCCTGCCGCAGCAGTGACTCACGGGCCTGCGGTACGGGCCGGGGTGCGGCGGGCAGCGACCGTACGAGCAGGGCGGAGAGCGCGAACGAGACCGCGTCGGCGAGCAGCGGGACCGCCCGGCCGAGCGCGAGCAGGGCACTGCCCGCGGGCGGCCCGGCGAAGCCGGACGCGGCGGTCTGGGTGCCGCGCAGGCGGGAGTTGGCGCGCTCCAGGACCGCGGGGTCGCGGCCGAGCAGATCCGGCAGATAGGCCGTGGCGGCCGTGTCGAAGAAGAGTCCGCCGAGGCCGAGGAGGAAGGCGAGGGCCGCGAGCAGGGGAATGCTCAGCACGTCGAGTGCGGCGGCTGCCGCCGGTATCGCGAGCAGCACCGCGCGCGCCGCGTCCGTGACCCACATCGTGCGCCGGCGGTCCCAGCGGTCCACCAGGGCACCGCCGAGGACCCCGAAGAGCAGCCACGGCAGGGTTCCGGCGGCCGTGACGACGGCGAGCGCCATCGGATCCCGCGTCAGCGTCAAGGCGAGCAGCGGCAGCGCCGCATGCGTCACCCCGTCACCGAGCGAGGACACCGTCTGCGCGGTCCACAGCCGTCCGAATTCGGCCGGCAACTTCCTTACATCTGAAGTCACTTGGCGTCTCCTTCGGCCTGCCGGCGCGATCCCGGGTGGAACAGTGCGAAAACGAGTGACGTGTCCGGCAGCGACGGGTCGGACAGCTTCCGGTACTCCTCCGCCAGTTCCTGCAGCCGCGCCCCCAGCTCCGCGAACTGCTCCTCGGTGAGCCGCAGGTGCGCCATCCCCACATGCCGCTCGGCATCCGCCGGCGCTGCCTCCAGGTCCGCCACCGCATGCCGCATCAGTACATCCGGGCCTCCCTCGCCCGGATCCGGCAGCACGATCGACCGCGCGGCCATGGCGTAGTACCGCTCGGTGACCCCCCGGACCTTCCGCGTTCGGACCACCTTCACCAGGCCGGCGCGCTCCAGCAGCCGTACGTGGTAGCTGGAACTCCCCTTCGCGAGGCCCACTCGCTCGGCGATCTGCGTGATCGTCGCGGGCTCGAAACGGAGCACGGCCATGATCCGGTGACGCGTGAGACTGGAAACGGCGCGTAGCTGTTCGTCAGTGGTGACGTGGAACGTCTCGGGGAGATCGTCGGTAGGCATGCCCTCAATGGTCAACACTTCTTGACCATTTGGCAAGGGGGCTTGTTCGGGCTTCTGGAATCGGCCGGCCGGTGACGTGGCGAGGCGGGTCGCACGAGTGCGGAGGCCCGCACTCCCGGTTGTCCGGGGGTGCGGGCCTCGAGGGGTACTGCGGGGCAGGTGAGCGCTAGTTCGCGGACTCGGTGCCGGAAGTTCGGGAGCCGGAGCGGCCCGGCTTCGAAGGGGCCCATGTGGGTTTGGCCGTCGCCTCGGCCGGGTCGGGTTCGGCGAGGGCCGGTGCACTCCCGCCGGGTCTGTCCTCGACGCGCGCGACATGGACCCGCCGGAGCGCTCGGCTCAGCCCCACCAGCGCGGTGGCGGTTCCGGCTCCGACAGGAGCGAGCGGCCAGTACGCGATGGTGTTCCCGAAAGCCGCGCACCCCATGAGCACGAAGCTCGCCGCCACCGCGACGAGGAACCCGAACGCCCAGGACGGGGCCCGCTCCCGTCGCTCCAGCCGTACCCGCCCGTCCAGGCCGGCCAGATACGCGGCGGCGGCCAGGGCGAGGGCGATCAGATAGCCCGTGATCAGCGGGTAGAGCACGAACAGTGCCATGTCCCATCCCCCGGGGTGCCAGCCGAGCCACACGTCACGCCCGTCGATCTCCACGACCCGCCCGTGCCACAGGCCCGCCTGGACCCGCTGCCCCTCCCGGAGGTCGTTCGCAAAATCGTCCGGGACGCCGTTCACCGTCTTCGTCTCGTCGCCGATGCGCAGTTCGATCGTGTACTTGGTGGTGACGGTCCAGTCGCCGCTGCCGCCGTCCTGGCCTCCGCCGTCTCTCCCACTCCTCGTGTGGGACGTCAGCTTCGTGATGGTGGCCCCGGCCGTGTGCAGCGTCCCGATCGACTGTGCGTGCGCGACGCCCGTCTCCTCGTAGGTGCGCATGGCGAGCAGCAGGATCAGGGCAGCCATGACCAGGCGGAACACCCAGCGCAGCACATGGCCTCGCAGTGTCCTGGGCCGCCTCGTGCCCGGTCTCGTCCGTAACGCCGTGTCCCCGGCCTGCTCCTGCGTCATCGAGCCCCTCGCATTCGGTCGGGAACAGACGAAAGCCGCCCCACCGGTTCACACGCCGCACAGTTGACCACGGTTGCGGTCGGCCACCCGGCCGTGACCGCGTCACGGATGGTAGATGTCCCAGGCCGTCGACCCGGCGGGTGAGGGGTTCGGGCCGGCCGGTCCGCGTCGCACTGTGCGGGATCCTGCGACGGGAGCAGCCGTACGCGCCGATCCACTCCGTCCCGAACCGCACATCCGCGTCTCGGCAGTTGCCAAGTCCCGTGTCGCCCAAGGCGGTTTCCCACCGGGCTGTCCCGCGAGGCGCGGCTGCCGACAGCGTCCTTCGGGCTGTCAGGGGCAACGGCCCGTCGCCACGCCCTGCTCGTGGACCTGGCCCACGCCCGGCGTCAAGAACGACCTCCGCGAGGCCGACACCCGCTTCAACACACACGACAACGACTTCACGGACAAGCCGACCGCCGTCTGCTCGAACGAGTACGACATCCGCAGCCTCGGTACTCATGGGGGACGTTCTCGGCCTCCGCAGCATCCGCTGGACCGGGGCGGACGCTCCAAGAGGAGACAGATCGATGAAGGCCGTACCCCTGTTCGGCAGGGCCGGACGGGCGTGGGCACCGCTGGCGGCAATCCTGGTCACGACGTCCGCCGCCTGCACGGCGTCGAGCAGCAGCGACGGCGGCAGCTCCGCGTCGTCCTGTGCGTACCGGGTCGAGTACGAGGACCACACGTACTCGGGAGCGGAGGCAAAGGGCTTCACTCTGGGCGACAAGCTCGGTGCCGCCACGCTTCCCCCCTGCGACGACACCTCCGGCGACGACAACGACGGCCGGGCGACGGCCGCATCGGCAACGGCTTATGCGATCAAGGGAGTGGATCCCGGCATCGCCATCGCCTTGAAGGGCTCGTCCGACGATGTCATCTTCGTCAACGTCGGCTCCGACACCGAGCTGCCCGAGATCAAGAAGCTGATCCGAGGCTCTTGACGCCTGGTGTGGGGGTTTCACGGACGGGACTCCCCCGCCGGGGATCGTCCAGGACGTCGGCTTCCTCCAGCCATCACGCGCCGTTCACGGCCGCGCCACACGCCGGGCTCGCAGGATCTGAATGAGTGGTTCCGTTCAGCGTCACTCGGCGACACCGGAGGGCTGCCCCATGGCCGGGACCGAACCCGCGTCCACGATCGACCGCCGCCGTCTCCTGCTGGGATCGGGCGTCGCCCTCGCGGCCGGCGCGGCCGCGGCGGCAGGTGTCGTACTGCCCCGGCCACGGGCCCAGCCGTCCGCGCCTCAGCCCGCTCATGCCGTCCTGACGACGCCGGCTCCGCACCCCGCCGCGGTCACCACGCTGGAGACAACGGCACGCCTCGCCGGACCGGCCCGCACGGGCGGCTACCGGCGGCTGGTGTCCGGCCCCGGCTGGCCGCTCGTCGTGCGCGAGGAACTGGCCGCCGCCCGTCCGGGGCGGGCCGGCCGGCGCACCTCGCTGGCCTGCTTCGTCCAGTTCACCGACCTGCACCTCACCGACGTGCAGAACCCGCTGCGGACCGAGTTCCTGCGGGCGAGGTCCCCCAGCGCCTGGCGCGCGCAGGAGGCACTGACGTCGGCGGGCGCGGTGGCGCTCGTACAGCAGGTGAACGCGCTGCGCGCGGGCCCTCACTCCGGACTGCCGCCCGCGTTCGTGATGACGACCGGGGACAACCTCGACAACAACGCGGCGATCGAGCTGGAGTGGTTCCTCACGCTGATGAACGGCGGCCGGATCACGCCCACGACCGGCGACCCGACGGCGTACGAAGGCGTCCAGAACTCCGGCCTGCCCCTCTACTGGCATCCGGACGACGCCTCGCTGCGTGACCTGGACAAGCGGCGCGGTCTGCCGTTGATCCCCGGCTTCCTCACCGCGGCGACACGGCCGGTGACCAGCCCCGGGCTGCGCATCCCCTGGTACTCGACGGCCGGCAACCACGACGCGCTGCCCGGCGGATGCCTCTCACCCGCGCTCGCAGACATCGCGACCGGCTCCCGCAAGCTGCTCTCGGTACCCGACACGGACGCCGCCGCCTACGCGAAGGCGCTGCGGTCGGGCGACGATCCGAAGAGCGAGGTGCTCGCCGCGATTCTGCGCCGGCACGCGGCGGACGCACGGCGGGTCACGCCCGACGAGCGACGCCGGCTGTGCACCCCGCGCGACTACCTGACCGCCCATCTCGATCCCTCCCGCACCGGCCCGGGCCCCCTCGGACACGGCTTCACGGCAGACCATCTGGACGACGAACGCCTCTACTACACGTTCCGGATCGCCGAGAACGTCGTCGGCGTCAGCATCGACACCACGTACCGCAGCGGCCACTACGAGGGATCTCTCGGCACCCGGCAGCTCCGCTGGCTGGAGCGGACCCTGGCCGGACACAGTTCACGCTCCTACGACGTCGACGGTCGCCTGGTCCGCCGTCCCGGTGCCGACGACGCCCACATCCTGGTGTTCAGCCACCACCACAGTCCGAGCATGACCCGCCGTCCCGATGCCGCCCTCGGCGACGAGCCCCGGCACGACGGCGCCGAGGTCATCGCCCTGCTCTCCCGCTTCCCGAACGTCCTGGCGTGGATCAACGGTCACAGCCACGTCAACCGCATCACCCCGCACGCGCACCCGGTGCCCGCCCGTTCCTTCTGGGAGGTCAACACGGCCTCCCACGTGGACTACCCACACCACGCACGCGTGCTGGAACTCACCGACAACGGCGACGGCACGGTCTCCCTGTTCAGCACGCTCGTCGAGTCCGCCGCCCCGCACCGCACCTCCCCCGACTTCTCCGACCTCTCGGCGACCGGTCTGGCCTCCCTCTACCGGGAACTGGCGTACAACGCCCCCGGGCTCGCCGAGGGCATGTCGGGCGGTGTCCACTCGGGATGGGCGGGCGCGCCGGGCGACCGCAACGCCGAACTTCTCGCCCTCACCACATGACACGCGGCATCCGACCCACACCGTGCATCCGACCCGCACCGTGCTCCTGGCACCTCGACGATCAACGCGGAATGTGTGCCGCCGCCCGGAAGCCGAACTCGGCTGAACGGGCTTGAGGACCGTGCCCGGACCGTCTGTCCGCGATTTTCCTGAAGGAACCCGGGCCGGTCCGAGGCGGGCCTCATTGCCTCGCTTGCCCAGTCGCCGGGTGGTCCGGTTCGTTTATCTTCCCGAAGGGGATGTGCACGCTGGGCGTGCTGCGGGAGGTGCCGGTCAGGTGGCCGACCTGGTCGTCGAAGAAGATGTGGGGCTTGAGGACCTCCATGATCGTGCTCTTGTCTATGCCGCCGAGGAAGAAGGCGTCGTTGACGGCCACACCCCAGTCCTTCAGGCTGCGCACCGGGCGTTCGTGGGCGGGTGCGTTGCGGGCGGTGACGAGGGAGACGTGGACGCGAATCTTGTAGTCGGCGTCTTGCGCCCGTTGTTCTTCTTCACGCCGCTGGAGCCGGTTGACGCCCGCGAGGAAGTCACGCAGGGGACCCGGATCGTGCGGGGTGGCGGCGTTCGCCGATTCATGGAAGCGGAAGTCGTCGATGCCGCCGGCCTGGTAGACCTGCTCCGAGGCGTCGTCGGCGAGAACTCCGTCGAAGTCGAAGGCGATCCGCAGGTCCTGGTCATCGCCCTCGTCGGCCACCGCCGATCCGAGCACACGGCCGGCGGGCAGCCCGAGCGCGACGGCCTCGCGGACGTCGTCCTCGTTCGCGGACAGGAACAGGGACATGTTCAGGGCGGGCATGAACTGGTAGGGCGAGCGGCCCTGCATGAAGATGGCCCGGCTGATGGGCAGTTCGTGGGACTGGATGGACCGCATGACCCGCAGCCCGGTGTCGGGATCGTTGCGGGACAGGATGATGACCTCGACCAGAGGATCATCGGGTGAGAGGTCGTTCAGGGACAGCAGCCTGCGGATGAAAGGGAAGGCCACCCCTTTGTCCAGCGTGTCGTCCAGGTGCTCCTCCTGGTAGGCGCGGTAGGCCTCCTCGCCCTGATCGCGGAAGACGGCATCCGCCTCCGCCAGGTTGAACAGCGCACTGGAGGCGATACCGACGACCAGGCGGTCCCTGAGTTCGTAGACGGCCACGTCGTAACCCCCCGGCACTCATGCGCACACACGCCCCGATCATGATAAATCACCGCGCTCCACGAAGGCCGCCGCAGCCCGGCGGAGCAGAGACTGTGGTGATCGACCTGCTGGGTGCGGGCTGGTGGGGCAGGGGTTGTCGGGAGAATCCGGTGCCGCAAGACCGTGGCGGGCGGCCGGGTTCCGGCCTTCCCCATCTCGCCGGGCCGGGCAGCTGACGCGTCGGCGTTTCCCCACCCGGGGCAGGGCTGTCGCCCGGAATCGCGGCATGGGAAGGTTACGGACCTGCCAGCACAGTCTGTTCCATCTTGGTTCCGGGAGTCCTCGTTGCCCACGCGTGTCCACCCCGCACGGCCTGGTGACCCGGCCCGGATAGGCCCTTACCGGATCATCGGGCGCCTCGGCTCGGGCGGCATGGGCACAGTCCACGCGGCCCTGGATCCCGATGGGCTGCGGGTCGCCGTCAAGCTCATCCATCCCGCGCAGGCCGACGACGACGAGTTCCGCGCCCGGTTCAGGCGGGAGGTCGAGGTGACCCGGCGGGTCGCCGGTCCTTGTCTGGTGCCGCTGCTCGCGGCCGACACCGATGCCGCCGCCCCGTGGCTCGCCACCGAATACATCCCCGGCCCCACCCTCGGCCGGCACATCACCGTCAACGGCCCGCTCGGCGGAGCCGAGCTGTACGCTCTGGCGGCCGGAACCGCGGCCGCACTGGCAGCCGTTCACGCGGCCGGGGTGGCCCACCGCGACGTCAAGCCGGCCAATGTCATCCTCGCCCCCTCCGGACCCCGGGTACTGGACTTCGGCATCGCCCACGCCCTGGACGGCACCTCGGTGACCCGCACCGGCGTCATGACCGGCACCACCGGCTGGATCAGCCCCGAGGCCTACCGCACCGGGATCACGGGCCCCGCCGGTGACGTCTTCGCCTGGGGAGCCCTGATGGCCTACGCGGCCACCGGACGTCTGCCCTTCGGCACCGGAGCTCCCGACGCAGTCGCCTACCGCGTGATATCCGGCGAGCCCGACACCGCCGGCATGCCCGACGGCCTTCTGGCGCTCGTGACGTCCGCACTGACGAAAGCACCCGACGACCGTCCCTCCGCCGCCATGCTCGCCGAGAAGTGCACGGCGCTGCTCGCCACCCAGACAACCCAGGCTCTGCACCCGGCCACGGACATCCCCACCGCCGTGAACGACCTGGTGACATCCCAGTGGGACATGCCCGCCCTGGACGACCCGGCCTGGCGGGCTCCCGCCGGACGGCGCACGGGCCGTACGATCGCCGTGGTCATCGGAGCCGCCGCCCTGAGCGGGGCACTTGTGGGCGCTCTCCTCTTCCAGACAGGCAACAACCCCGGGCCGAAGAGTTCCACGGGCGGCTCCGCATTCCTCCCCAGCCCGACTGCGGACGCGACGAACAGCGCGCAGAGCGCGGCCCGCAGCCACAGCCCCGCCGGTACGGCAACAGGCGATCCGGGCGAGGCGTCCCTCACGGCGTGGAAGGAATCACGGCCGGCCAGGACTCCTGCCGAGAACGACGCCTTCGGGGCGATGGGGACGGGGGCCTGGCTGGATCCCGTCGCCTATCCCGACTTCGACCGTGCCATCACCTTCCACCGGCGAAGAGGGGAGGTGTACATCGCGACGAGCGGCCAGGAGCTGTCCCCGGTGACGGTGCAGGAAGTCGCCTCGACGGTGTGCCTGGGCCTGCGGGACCTCGTCAAGTCCTACCCCGACTTCCCCTACGACGACTACATCGTCGTGGACACTGCCCGTGCGGAGGGCCCGAGCATCGTGTGGGAGGACGACTTCCGCACCAACACCTCATGCGACACCTCGGTCCAGAACCGGAGCACTCCCGCCGCAGGACAGGACGCGGACTGGCAGCCCACCGAGTCCGGCCTGAAGCAGGCGCGGATCCCCAGCACGGACAAGGACGAGATCCGCGTCGCCGGACAAACGGTCGCCAGCATCATCTCCGAGTGGCAGGGCAACTCCCGCATCATCAGCGATCCCAACTGGCTCGACAACGGCAACATGTCCGTTGGCTTCGCCCGCGACGAGGCCGTGATGTACGTATGGGCGGACAAGCCCGCATGGGATGAGACGACACGAGACCGGTGGGCCGCACTCGCAGCCGACACGGCCTGCCAGGCGGTCCTCACAGAATCCCGGGCCCGCAAGGAATGGCGCTACGCGCAATACGCGGTCACCGTCGTCGACGGTGCGGGATCCAGTACGTTCCTGCGTTGGGGCTCTGCCGGTAGCTGCGCAACTTGACCCGCCCCGCTCTCCACAGCCCGCTGCCGCAGGCAGGGGAAGCAGTTCGGCCCTCCCGGGCGCCAAGGGAGGGCCTGTACGGGGAGTCTTCCAGGCCGGCCGGGTCGCCGCAGAGCCGCGCGCCCGAGCAGCGGCGCGCGGAGCCCGATGAGTCGGTGTGTCCTGCCCGACTGACAGGAAGGATGGCACGCGGGAAGCGAGCGCCCTCCGTCCGGTCAGGCGGAGGTGAAAGCCTCCTCGGGGGCGTCGTCGAGGACGAATCCGTTGTCGAGCCGGACGCGGACCGTGATGCGGAGCCTCTGTCGCTGGTAGGCGATCCAGTGCTCTTCCAAGGCCCCTACCTGCTCCTCCAGTTGCTTTCTGCTCGCCGGCGGCATCTGGGGACCGAAGTCGTCGAGGAGTGACTTGAGGCGCTGGTACTCACGGACCTCGTGGCTCTTCTGGCGGTGATGCTCGTCCACACGCTCGACGGTGCCCTCGATGCCTGCCGCCAGGGCCAGGGAGGCGGTGAAGGCACCCGTCTCCTGTTGGGGCTCCCCTGCCGGGGTCACCGGCCCGTCCAACCGGAGATCCGCCGCCAGCCGCACCCGTTGACCCACGCTCAGCGTCATCGATCCTTCGTCTTCCTCGTCGGTCACCGGCGATCCGGTACACGGGGCGTCGCCAGGTGTACCGGAGGAGAGGATCATCCCACCCTCACCTCCGGTCCCGACGCGATCGAAGGCCTCACCGGCCCGCGCGCGTCCTCGCCTGTCCTCGCCTATGGCGCCACCCGCGCCTCATGCCAGAGCGGGCTCAGTCCTCGGCTGCCGCTTCAAGCCGCTCCGTCGGTCCCGCAAAGGCCAGATACAAGGAACGAGAGCTGAGGAGCCAACGGCCTTCGACCTTGCGGAACGTGTCCTCGTAGTGGCCGACCTGCGTCGGGGCCCGCGGGGGCACGAAACCACCGATATGCCCGTCGACACGGTAGGTCGTGAAGTACGTGGTCGCGGTGGCTGTTGCCTCGGATGTGACGGTGACCAGGATGTTCGTGCATATCCGGCGCGAGAGCCGGTCCGCGGGCCGACCGGCGAAATACGACCGAAGCGCGTCACGGCCCTGAATCCGGCGGTCGCCTTCCGCCCACTCCCAGAACCCGGCATCCGTGAAGAGTTCGGCCACGTCGCCCGGGTCGCCGAGGTCGAGCTTGTGGACGAACTCGACGATGAGACGTTCGCAAGCCCGCTCGGCAAGCAGACGGTCCATGAGATCCAGCGCTTCAGCAACCATCCCCCTGTCGTATCAGGATGATCAAGGACAGTGCGACAGCTTTCGCTGCCTTCGTGTCGTGCGACGCGAGCAGGCCCGGCAACCCGGTCGGCAGCCTGCACGCCCTCACGTGAACCCCGGGCAGGCAGGGGGCGAACATGGTGGGCCGGCCGAGCCCCGCACGTCGCCCCCTGTTGCTCAGCTGTCGGCCCCTGCGGCCTTCTCGCCGTGCCCGTCGACGACGGCGCGCCGCAGCACGGCTGTGCTGCCCATCAGCGTGTCGGACGTGATGCCCTTCTGCTTGTCGTGGGTGATGAAGCCGCGTGCGCCGAGGAACGCGAGGCTGTGCTTGTCGAAGATCCATTCGTCGCGTGTGGCGGATGAGGGGTCCTCGCGTGTGATGGCGATCCCGTGCCGGCCGGCCACGTCGACGGCGTCCGGGATCTGCTTGACGCCCGGTATCCTCGCGGCCGCCTTGTACAGGGCGGCGGTGTTCTGCGGCGGCATCAGTGTCTCGCTCAGCAGGTCGCCGATCAGGGAGAAGACGGCCTGTTCCGTGGACTCTCCGTCGGACACGCGGACGTCGCGGCGCAGCCGGGTGAGCAGGGCGTCGGGGTCTGTCGGCAGCGAGGACAGCCACGTGTACGTGGGGTGGTCGATGCCTGCCGGGACCGCGTCGGTGGACTCGATGGGGATCGTCTCGTCGGGCATCACGGCGTCCTTGCCGGACTCGCGTATCCAGCCGGTGGTCTTGAGGGGCCTGGGGTCCTGCGAGGTCCAGGTCTCCACCGTGTGCGGGGCGCCGAGTTCCACGGGCCCTTCGAACGTTCCCTTGTTCGACACGGTCAGGCTCCTGACGTACACGAACTGGTCGTCCCTGACCGGCGTGACGTCGCTGGCCATGGCGGCGACGGCGATCCGGTTCAGGGTGACGGAGGCGTTCTGGGCGCGGGCGCTGCCGGTGGCGGCCCGGTCCGCCGGCGCGGGGTCGTGGCCGGTGACGGTGAGGGTGACGGCCAGCGCTGCGGCCACCGCCGTCGCGGCGAGGGGCACCAGGACGGCCGGACGGCGCGTCAGCGGGCGGCGCGGCGGCCGGGCCGGTGCCGAGGCCGCGGTGGGAGCGTGGCCGAGGTCTTGGTCGATCTGCTGCATCAGTACGTCCTTGTGGTGGAGGTGCCGCTCCGGCGGGAGGTCCCATTCGGCCGGCGCGGACAGCAACTCCAGCGCGTCCTCGGTCCGTCGACCGTCGGCGTTCATCGGGTCTCCTCCTGCAGGAACAGGGCCGCGAACGCGGCCTCACTCTCCATCTCTCCACGGGGGCCGGGGGGTTCCGTCCTCGCGCTGTCCTGCCCGGAGCTGAGCCGGGCGAGCCGGGCCCGGGCGCGCGACAGCCTCGACCGTACGGTGCCGACGGGGACCCCGAGCGTCTGCGCGGCCTGCCGGTAGTCGAGCCCGGCCGACACGCACAGCGCGAACACCTCACGCTCCTGGCGGCGCAGCCGGCCCAGCGCCTGGTGGACCAGCGCGAGCCGGCGGGCGTCGTCGATCCGTCCCGCCGTCTCCTCCGCGAAGTCCTCCACGGGACGGGGCTGCGGGCTGCGCGCGAGGAAGGCGAGGCGCCGGCGCAGGCTCCGGTTGGCGTTGCGCGCCTTGTGCGTGGCGATGCCGAGCAGCCAGGGCCCCAACGGTCCGCCCTCCGGCTCGACCCTCTCCCGGCCGCGCCAGGCGGCGAGGAACGTCTCGGACATGACCTCCTCGGCCTGTGACCAGTTGCCGGTCAGCCGCAGGGCGTGGTTGTAGACCGCCCGCGCGTACTGGTCGTAGAGCTCGGCGAATGCCGCCCGGTCCCCCGCCCGTATGCGCGCGCGCATGGACTCCGCTGGTTCTTTTTGACTCACACTCGGTACTCTCCGCGCCCCGCCCGAAGTTCCTGTGGCGCGCGTCACGCCCCGGATGCGATGGACGCCCGCGACGGACAGGGCCGCCGGCGTTCAGCCGTCCCCGGGCCGCTCCCACGGATCACGCTCGGTGTGCGTCACGACGAAGACCGGGGTGGACCACGGGTCAGAGCTGCCCGACCACCGCAGCATCGCAGGAGTGTGTCCCGGCCCGTCAGAACAGGGTCCGGCCGCGGACACCGCGGCGGACGGTCCCGGGCCACGCCGGTCGAGATCCCCCGCCAAGTGGTGCGCGGTCCGGGCCCTCAGCAGCACCACGACCAGGTCCCGCAACAGATCGAGCGGGCCGACCACGCGCTCGCGCGGCTGTACGGCATGAGGGCGCAGGGGCTGTCACGGGCGACCGGGCCCACTGCTCGCTTCACGGGTGCCGTGAGGTCATGGGCGCAGCGTCGGGGCTATCGCACGAGAGCCTCGGACATGGCCCACAGCCGTGCCGCGTTGTCCGCGTCCAGGGCGTACGGGGCCACGCCGGCGACCGCGGTGCCTCGCTCGGCGACCGGCTCGGCCTCGGCACAGTCCTCGAAGTAGCGGCCGGTGACGCCCTGGACCGTCGGCGAGGCGGCCAGCAGTACCGAGGTCGCGGCGCCCTGCGCCACCGTCTTCCCCGGCGGCAGGGCGAACACCCCCGCGTCGATCATGGCGCCCACCTGCTCCATGTCCGTGGTCCGGGACAGGTTCGTCTCGCCGACGTTGCCCGGCATCACGGCGTTGGCGGTGATGCCGTCGTCGGCCCAGCGCTCGGCGGCACCGACGGCGAACAGGGTGTTGGCGGTCTTCGACTGGCCGTACGAGGTCCAGGGGTCGTAGGGCCGGAAGCGGTAGTCGATGTCGTCGAAGACGACCGGGGAGAAGAGGTGCCCGATGGAGCTCACCGAGACGATCCGCGCGCCGTCCGCCGAGGCGAGTGCCGGGCGCAGACCGGTGGCGAGGGCGAAGTGGCCCAGGTGGTTGACGGCGAACTGCAGCTCGTGGCCGTCGGGCGTGCGGGTGAGCTCCGGCGGAGCCATCAGCCCGGCGTTGTTGACCAGGATGTGCAGCGGGCCCTGCCAGCCGGTCACGAAGGCGTCGACGGTCGGCCGGTCGGCCAGATCGAGTCGTCCGACGGTCAGTTTCCCGGCCGAGGCCGGGAGTTCGGCTTCCAGTTTCGCCACGACGCGGGCCCCCGTGTCGGCGTTGCGCACGGCCAGCGTCACGTCGGCGCCCGCCGCGGCAAGCGCCCGGGCCGTCTCTACGCCGATACCGGAACTGGCTCCGGTCACCACGGCCCGGCGGCCGTGCAGGTCGACGCCGTCGATGACCTCGGCTGCGGTGGTGCTCGCCCCGAAGGCGCGGGATGTCTGAGATACGGGCATGAGGGGATCTCCCGAACTATGAAAGTAGGTGGTTACCTACATATCGACGGTAGGACGGGCCGCCCGGCTTTGCAAGTGGGCACCTACTTACTTAGAGTCCAGACATGGCCCGCAACGCAGAAGAGACCCGGCGCAAGATCCTCGAGGCCGCCACCGAGGAGTTCGCCCAGTACGGCATCGCCGGCGCACGGGTCGACCGCATCACGAAGAACGCCGGGGTCAACAACGCCCTGCTGTACCGCTACTTCGGCAGCAAGGTCGACCTGTTCGACACCGTCTACAGCAGGCTGGTCACCGAGATCGTCGACGCCGTCCCGCTGGATCCGTCCGATCTGCCCGGATACGTAGGGCTTCTGTACGACTACTACGAGGCGCGCCCCAGGGTCGTACGCCTGGCCGCCTGGCGGCAGCTGGAACGGACCGAGCACACCCTGCCCCAGGCGGTCGTCGACAGCCACCTGGACAAGCGCGCGAAGATCGCCCGGGCCCAGCAGGACGGACGGCTGCCCACAACGCTGCCCGCCGAGGAACTGCTCGACCTCATGATCCTGCTGTCACTCAGCAACACCCCTCTCATCCCCACACCGGGCTCCGACACCGACCGCGAACGCCGCCGCACCACCGTTGTCGCCGCCGCCACCGCGGTCCTGCGCGGCTGACGCCTCAGAACCCCAACTCCCCTCCCTGGAGCCCCACTTGAAGATCGTTCTCTTCGGAGCGTCGGGCATGGTCGGACACGGCGTCCTGCGCGCCTGCCTCCTGGACCCCTCGGTCACCGACGTCCTGGTGGTGAGCCGCAGTCCGCTCGGCGTCAGCCATCCCAAGCTCCGCGAAGTCATCCACCAGGACTTCGCCGACCTGTCCGGCCTCGCCCCGCACCTCAGCGACCTGGACGCCTGCTTCTACTGTCTCGGCGTCTCCGCCGCGGGCCGCTCCGAGGCCGAATACACCCGGATCACCTACGACTTCACCCTCGCCGCGGCCCGTGCCGTCGGCGAGCACAACCCCGGCGTCACCTTCACGTACGTCTCCGGCGAGGGCACCGACAGCACGGAACGCGGCCGCACGATGTGGGCCCGGATCAAGGGCCGTACCGAGAACGCCCTGCTGGCGATGCCCATGAACGCGTACATGTTCCGCCCGGGCTACATCCAGCCCCTGCACGGCGCCGTCTCCAAGACCCGCCTCTACCGCGTCATGTACAGCCTCTCGTCCTGGCTCTACCCCGTTCTCCGCCGCATCGCCCCCTCCCACACCACGACCACCGAGCACCTCGGCCGCGCGATGCTGGCGGTCACCCGGCCCGGTGCGCAGTACCCGCGCGTCCTGGACAGCAGGGAGATCAACCGGCTCGGCGCATAGGGCCCCACAGCAGGGCGAGCCAAGTCGGCGAGCCGCGGAAACTGCGTGGCACCGCATGAACGGCTCGGCCATGATGTGCGGCGGTGTTGTCCATACAGAGGCGGTTGCCACGTTGACGCTGTCCCCGGCCACGCAGGCCATACTCGACCGATGCGCCGGCGACGACGCCCCGGGAGCGGCGTGGCAGTGGGAGTCCATGGCCGCCGAGGCCGTGCTCCGGCACGGTGGTTCAGCCGATGCGGAGGCGCTCCTGCCGCTGTTCGTCTCGGCACCCGCCGCGCACGAGGCGCTGGTGCCGGTCTTCGCCCGTCACGGCGACCGGCGGCTGGCCGCGCGCCTGCTGGAGGCGACGGTCGACGGGGGCCGGCTGCGTGAGGACGTACCGTCCGGTGTGCTCCACGTCGTGGGCCGCCTGGGGTACACCCCGGCCACGTCCCTGCTGTGGGAGCACGTCGACGGCTTGCACGAGGTGTCGAGGGACGCGTGCCTCGGGCTGCTGCACCTGCCGTGCGAGGAGCTGCGGGGCGCGATCGCCGAGACGCTGGAGAAGCACGAGGGGTCCGCGCTGTTCCCCGAGTTCCTGCCCGCCCTCGCTCCGAAGACCGAAGACCCGGCATGGCTGGAGCGGCTCGTCGCATGGGGTGAGAACAACGCCTCGGTCGACTGCAACGGCGGCCTGATCCTGGGGATCGCGCTGCACGGCGGCCCTGCGCGCGCCGTTTTCTCCCGCCTGTTGTGGGACTCCCGCTGGGAGGCCTGCGGCTCCGGCACCGGGTCGGCGCTGTGGACGTACGCGGGTACACGCGTACTGGGCCTCGGCCTGCCGGAGCTGTACGCCGACCTGCGGGCACGGTTGCACGCCGGCGCCGACCCGGACGTCCAGTGGGACGCCCTGCGGTCGTTCATCACGCTGCTGCGGCTTCGGTGCGCAGATGTCTGGACCGGCGTGGGGGCTGCCGAGGTCCAGCCGGAAAGCTGCGACGCGCTGTACAGCGTGCTGTTCGCCCCGACGCCCGACGACGGTGACACGCTCACCGAACTCGCCGACCGTGTCTTCGGCGGTGACGATTCCCTGTCGGACGGGGTCTTCCACCTGGAGGCCGCCCTGCGCACCGCGGCGGCACACGAGTGGGCGTTGCGCGCGGCCGCCTCACGCTGACAGGCAGACAGGCAGGCAGACAGCGGACGCAGGCGATTCCCGGCGGGGACGGCCGCGTGCCCGCCACGGGTTCCCGCTCCGCAGGCGGGTGGCCGCCGTGCGGGCCCGACATCGCAGGCCCGGCATCACGGGCCCGACATCACGGGCCCGGCACCGCGAGCCCGACACCGATGAGCAACCTTCGGTTGCGAAAGGCGCCGGCGTCGCCTATCGTGATGCGCAACCAAAGGTTGCGAAAGGTGGCTGCGGACATGGAACACGGGAGCATCGAGCGCGAGCTGTACGTCGACGCCCCGCCCCAGGTGGTGTTCGACGTGCTCACCGACCCCGAGCACATCCGGGACTGGTGGAGCGCGGAGAGCGACTTCGAGGCGGCCCCCGGCAGGCCGGGCAGCCTCACATGGACGGACGAGAGCAGCGGCACCCGCAAGTCCGTGCCGTTCACGGTCGTCGAGTCCGATCCGCCGCGCACCCTGTCCTTCCGGTGGACCTACGAGGAGGAGGAGACCGCGGCCCCCGGCAACTCGCTGCTGGTGACCTTCGAACTCGCCCCGTCGGGCGAGGGGACCACGCTCCGCTTCCGCGAGAGCGGGTACCGCGAACGCGGCTGGGAGGCCGCCGTGCTCGAGGCGCACTACAACGACCACCGGCAGGGCTGGGACTTCTACCTCCCCCGCCTGGCGGCAACCGCCAAGCAGGCGGCGGGCGCGCGATGAACACCGGCGTCGACGACGGTCTGTGGTCGGCGATAGGCGACCCGACCCGGCGCCGCATGATCGACCTGCTGCTGGCCGAGGGGCAGGGCACCGCGACGACCCTCAGCGCCCGTCTGCCCGTTACCCGGCAGGCCGTGACCAAGCATCTGACCGTGCTCGACCGGGCCGGACTCGTCCGCTCCACGGCGGCCGGCCGGGAGCGGCGCTACCACGTCGACGAGGCGCAACTGGCGCTTGCCGTGGCCCAGTTGCAGTCGGTTGGCGCGCTGTGGGACGCCCGGCTGCAGCGCGTCAAGAACATCGCCGAGGCGATCCAACGAGCCAAGAACGAGAAGAAGTAACGAGCCGAGAAAGCGAAGAAGCGAGGAGATCGAGATGGCGGACATCCTGCACCGGGTCGGCACCACCGCGGCCCGCGACACGGTCTATCAGGCACTCACCACGGTCGACGGTCTGGCCGCGTGGTGGACGACCGACACCGAGGGCAGCGGCGACGACGCACTGCGGTTCCGCTTCGGCGACGTCGGCGGCTTCGACATGAAGGTCCTCGAACTGCGGCCGGACACCCGGGTGCGGTGGGAGGTCGTCGCCGGTCCCGAGGAATGGGTCGGCACCACGGTGACCTTCGACCTCAAGCAGGAAGGCGAGTGGACGATCATCCTGTTCGCGCACGAAGGATGGCGCGAACAGGTGGAGTTCATGAACCACTGCACCACCAAGTGGGCACTGTTCCTGATGAGCCTGAAATCCCTCGTGGAGACGGGCACCGGCGCACCGCACCCGCACGACGTACGGATCAGCAACTGGCACTGACCCCGCCCGCGGGCGGCGCCGCCCGGGGCACGCTCGCGCGACCGCGGCCAGGCGGTCGGCGGATGTCCCCCGGTACGAGAAACGCACGGTGCCCGGATCGCTCCTGTCGGGGCGTCCGGGCAGGCGTGCTTCCTCGGTCCGCGCAGGTGTCAGCTCTTGGGCATGAGGACGGTGTCGATGATGTACACGTTGGCGTTGGCGGTCTTCACATTGCCGCAGACCACCTTGGCGGAGTCGTTGACCGTGTAGGACTCGCCCGAACCGGACGTCATGACCTTCGACTTCTCCAGCGTGGTGAAGGAGCCGTTCTCCAGGTCCTTCGGCGTCAGCTTCTGGCCGACGACGTGATAGGTCAGGATCTTCGTCAGCTGGGCCTTGTCGTTGAGAACCTTGTCCAGGGTCGCCTTCGGGATCTTGGCGAAGGCGTCGTTGGTCGGCGCGAACACGGTGATGTTCTGCGCGTTGTTGAGCGTGTCGACGAGACCCGCCTTCTTCACCGCCGCCACCAGCGTGGACAGGGCCGGGTTGTTGGAGGCGGCCGTGGCCACCGGGTCCTTGGCCATGCCGTCGAAGGAGCCGGCGCCGTCCTTCGGCACGGAGGAACAGGCCGGGCCGAACGGCTCATCCATGCTGCTCGCGCTGCTGCCCGAGCCGGCCATGTCGTCACTGCCCGTCGTCGCCGAAGCCGCCGCCGAACTCGCGGAATCGGACTTGTCCGCGTCATTGCTGCCGTTGGAGCAGGCGGCCAGGGCCAGGGGCAGCACGGCGGCAGCGGCGAGAAGACCGGTGGTACGGCGGATACGGGTGTTCATCATGTTCTCCTGTTGAACGGTGCAGCACGATGCGGCTGCGTTCGGGGGGTGTTGGGGAAGAGCGTTTTGCAAAAGCGCACGCCGCTCAGGGGCGAGGGGATCAGGGCATTGGTGGACGGTCGCGACTGCGGAGTGCCGAGCACTGGCGCCGCGGGGAAGGGTGCGGGTGCGTCCGGGCTGGACTGCGGACGCAGTACCTCCGCGACCGGTCCGGCGAACCGCCGGCACGGCGAAGCCGGCCGGTGTCCCGCTTGGCGCCACGCTCGGCGCACCCGGCGCGGGACGCGGCCGGCCCGGCCGTGCTCGCTGGTCCTTCTCCTCGTCCCTCACACGGGGAATCCGGTTCTGCGCACCGGACGGATTGGCCGACCCACCTGATCGGGTGAAAAGAGATCTCCCGCCAATCCATCCTGCGTTCCGCTACGGATTACGCAGTTGCAACGCGGCCGGTCAGCGTCAGGTCCGGGCCCGAAGACGCCGACAGCAGCACTTCGCCCGCCGGAGCTGATCTCCGGCGGGCGAAGGACGTCATGTGTGCGGGGGGGGGGCGGGTCAGTCCCAGTGGCCGTTGGTCCAGAACCAGTCCCAGTGGCCGGGAACGTAGATCCACTTGAAGCCGTGGTCCCAGTAGCTGTGGTGCCAGTGACCGTGGTGGTCACGGTAGGCGCTGTGCCACGACCTGTGGTCGGTCCACTTCTTCTCCCAGTGGCCCTTGACCCACTTCTTCTCCCAGTGGCCCTTGCTCCAGTGGTGCCCGCCGTGATCCGCGTGCTGGCCGGCCACGACGGCCGGCGCGGAGGCGGGCGCCGCCGACGCGGTACCCGCCATGCCCAGTGCCGCACCGCCCGCCAGCAGACCGGTCGCCGCGGCGCCTGCCATCAGGCGCTGAACGTGAGTGAGTGTTCTCATCGAGAATCCTTCTCCGAGGGAAAGACGATGTCCCATCGCCTCAGGTGTCAGAGAGCATTCGAAGCAGCATCACCGTCGGATGACCCGAACAGGGAGAAGAATCAATTTAGTTAGAATGTTCAGTTTTCATGCATTTTTTTCGCCATCCAGGATGGCTACGGCTCCGGATCCCTGGCAGAGCCACAACACGCCCCGCCAGAGAGGAGGAACCAGCCATGACCGTCACCACACCGACTCCGGCACCCCCAACTGATGTGACCCACAGTCCCGTTACCGACCATCAGCTGGCCGTCGCCCTGCCCTACGGACTGCACACCCCGCAGGTGGCGCGGCAGATCACCGCCCGATGGCTGGCCGCGCACGGGGCTCCGGCCTCGCGCATGTGCAATGTGGTGCTCATCGTCTCCGAACTGGTCACCAACGCCATCCGGCACACACACGAGCCCTGCACCCTCGAACTCACGTTGCACGGAAGCCGGCTGGACATCGCCGTCGCCGACCACGGCGAGATGCTGCCGGAGAGGTCCAGCGCCCCGGGCGAGCGCGGCGGCTTCGGGCTCCCCCTCATCGAGGGGCTCGGCGGAAGGATCAAGACGGTTCCCGCGCTCGACGGCAAGACCGTGCACGCGACTTTGACCCTCGCCCCGTCCAGCGGCCCGCATCGCGCACCGCCTACGACCGCCTCGGTCCGATAGCCCGGGACTCAAGGGTGTCACGCGCTCAGACACTCCAGGATGGCAGCCGCCCGGACTTGAGGCCTGGCTGTCGTACTGGTCGGCGACCAGGCGGTGGAGCTCGGCCCACGCCGAAGACCGGTCCGCGGCTCGGCCCGACCGGCCGTCACCCGGATGCGATCAGCGCCGGCGCGAGAGGAGCGGCCCTGCCGAGCCGTCAGGCGTCGGCCCGGACGAAGCGCAGCGTCGCCGTCGCCGTGGCCGGGCCTCGCATCATGCCCAACTGGTTCCATGTGATGCCGAACGACTCCCGGTCCACGGTGAATTCGGATTCCAGCGTGAGCCCTGCGGCGTTCGCCTCGGTCAGGCGGGCGGTGAAGGACTGCGGTCTGCTGATGCCGCGCACGGTCAGCTCTCCCTCGAACTGTGCCGTGTCGCCGTCGCGGGGTTCGTCGCTGCGGACCGCGATGGTGATCTCAGGGTGGTGCTCGACGTCGAAGAAGTCGGCGGACCGCAGGTGTTCGTCGCGCTTGGCGCTCGCGGTGTCCAGGGAGGCGGCGTCGAGGGTCAAGGTGCCGGCGACGGACCCGTCGGGCCGGACCTCGCCCTGGCCTCCGACCACGCCGAAAGTGCCCTTGACGGTGACCAGGCCCCACATCGTCTTGTGTCGTATGGCGACGGTGGAGGTGGTGGTGTCGAGCTGCCACAGTCCGGTTTCCACGGTGACGGTCATGAGCTTTCCCCTGTCCAGTAAGTTGTCCAAATTTGCATGAATGACGCTAGCCCATCGTTCGAATTTGGACAACCTTCGTTCTTCAAAATTGGACAACAGGTACACTCGGACCATGGCCGACCTCGACAAGGACCCCGCGCGCCTGCCCGGCTGCCCGTCCACGCAGGGGGGCGGCCTGCTGCCCTCCGAGCTGCACGCCTGGATGCTTCTGCTGGCCGCGACGGGTGCTGTGGAGCAGCAACTGCGTGCCGTCGTGAAGGACCGGCTCGGCGTTTCTCACGACGAGTTCCTGGTCCTGTGCCTGCTGGCCGCACAGCCCGAGGAGGGCCTGCGCATGACCCGGGTCGCGGAGCTCCTGGGCCGGCCCAAGACCCGGCTCACCTACCAGATCGCCTGTCTCCAGCATTCCGGCCTGATCACCCGCCAGTCGGTGTGCGGTGACAAGCGCGGCGTCCAGATCGCCCTCACCGACAAGGCGCGAAGCCTCCTGCGAGAAGCATCCGGCTCGCTCGCCGAGACGGTCACCCTGGCGCTCGGTCAGTTCATGGGGCCCGCCCAGCGCGAGGCGCTGCGCGGGCTGCTGCCGGATCTCGTCGAGGGGCGTCCCGCCGAGGCGCCGGGTCCGACGCCCATGTGACAAAGCCCTGCGGGCGATCGGAGCGGTGAGCGGACCGAGCCGGTGGCGTAGCAGGCTTCTTCTGGGCAGTGCCCCTGCGGCGGCTGTGGAGAAGGTCCCGCTCGTCACGGCCGTCGCCGCGGCCCGGCGGCTGCGGGAGGACGGCGTGTCCGCGGCCGTCCGCCGCACCTGGTGCGACAGGACAGTGCGCCAATGCCGTCAAAGCTCCTCATCGCCTCGGCCCGTCCCACCCGGCAGTCGCTGAACCGCAGCGTGCGATCCGGCGACCGGGTGCCGGAGGGTTCAGGCGAGGGCGGCGGCCAGCAGGGTGAAGGCGGCGATGATGATGGCGACGCGGACGTAGTGGAAGCGGTCCCAGTGGTTCATCTGCTGCTTCCAGTCGGCGGGCAGGCCGTCGGTGGTCCACGTCTTGACCCGGTTGTTGATCGGGACGAGCAGCAGGATCGACATGACCACGCTGAGGATCAGCAGCGCGGCGGCGGTGACGACGAGGCCGGCGCCGTGGTGGCCCCATCCGGCGACGGCCCAGACCACGCTGAGGGCGAGCGAGCCGATGTACCAGAACGGCATCACGGCGCCGAGCAGTCGGGCCCCGTGGGTGCGGCCGCGCAGGCCGTTGTCGCCGGGGAGGCCGCTGAGGATCGGGTTGACGAAGAAGGCGACGGAGAACTCCACCCCCACCATCACGCCGACGACCACGGTGGTGAAGACCTCGAGTGCGTTGAGCATGATGACCCCTCCTGGGATCTAGCGTTGCTAGGTGATGAGGCAACGCTAGCGCTACTCCCGCTCGATTGTCTAGCGGTGCTAGGATCGGGTCATGTCGGTACAGGAACGCAAGGAGCGCGAACGGGCGGGCCGTGAGCGCCTCATCGTGACGACGGCCCGCGAACTCGCGGAGCAGCAGGGCTGGGACGCGGTCACCACCCGCCGGCTCGCCGAGCGCATCGAGTACAGCCAGCCCGTCCTCTACAGCCATTTCCGCGGCAAGCGCGAGATCATCGGCGCCGTCGCCCTCGACGGTGCCGCCGAGATGGCCGCGGCGCTGCGGGCCGCGGCCTCCGCCGCGGACGGCCCGCGCGCCCGGGTCACCGCCCTCGCCCGCGCCTACCTCGACTTCGCCGAGCGCAACCCGGCGGTCTACGACGCCATCTTCCAGCTCGACGGCGGCCTGGCGTTCGCGCACGAGGACACCCCCGAGCCGCTGAAGGACGCCTTCGCCGCCCTGCTGGAGAGCCTCGGCGAGGTCGCCGGGGACGGCGTCCACCCGGCACTGTTCACCGAGGTGTTCTGGGCGGCCCTGCACGGGCTGGCGACCCTGACCCGGGCGGGACGGCTTCCGCCGGGGGACGCCGAGCAGAGGGTGGAGCTGCTGGTGGACCGGCTCGCCATGACCTGACACACCGCCCGGCCTGGCACACCGTCCGGGCGGGCTCACCGTCCGGGCGGGCGGGGTCTTCCCGGCCCGGCTGCCCGCCCGTGACATCGCTTCACCGAGAGGCGGCTGGAGCGGCTGCGTGCCGCCGGGCGACATGCAGCACCTGAACATCAAGCTAAGGACGCGTCGCCTCGGCGGTGATGCCGGACTCTCTCAGCTTGCGAGCCAGGTGTTCCATCTCTGGAAGCGTTCCTGAGTAGTCACCGTTCACCACGCAACGCGCCACGTCCTTGGCGCTCGTCAGGTCGACACCGAGCTCAGCCCGCAGCACCCGCATGACGGCAACCCCCTTGGCCGACGGACTGCTCACCCGCAGCCTCGCGGGTCCGTGCTCGGAGAGCATCTGATCCCGTCGCTCGGCCGGTATGTCGTCGTCGCCGCACACGGCTACCGCACATCCACAGGCGGAACACATCGACTCGACGTCCCACCGCAGGCGGCCGTCCACAAGGGCCTGAGTCCCCCAACACGCCATCTCCGCACCGCAGTCCTGGCACTCCGCGGAGTACCTGACAGATTCGATAACCGCCTGCTCCATCCCCGCCCCCAACCCACCGACGTGACGGCCCGGTGAACCGGCTAGCGTGGCAACACTGCTTGACGCTCGTCCGAACTCCCGGCCGTCCGGGAGGATTTCCCGACCCGCAGAACCGGTGATGAATATATGACCATGGGCCTTGCAGGGGTGCCCGGCAGAGAGTGGATGATCAGGGACGCGAAGGGTCGGAAGTTCAGCTACGACTCGCAGGAAGAGGCGTTCGAGGAGCTCCACGAATACGGAGAAGGCGCCGGCGTCTGGACTCGTGATGTCTATCGCGTCCTGTTCATGACCAAGTCGGTGGACGGCTGGAAGCAGGTGGCCGCCCCGCGGACTGATCTGTAGGTCGGAAGCAGCAGGGGTCGCCCGTCGGAGGAACGCCGGGGCCCGTTCCTCCGTAAGGAGTACACCGATCGGCCGAGGTGGAGGCCGTCCCCGCGCGGGGTCGGGCCGCCGGCCGGGGTGGAGGCTGCCCCCGGGGTGGGTTCAGTCCGCCAGCCGCAGCCCGAAGGTGTCGGCCAGGCCGTCGGCGCCGTCCTCGGTGACATGGACGACGCGGGGGCTGGAGCCGTAGCGCAGCCAGCGCAGGGCGAAGAGCCGGGCGGTCAGCGCCGCGCCCACCGCGCCGGCGAGGTGGTGGCGCTGCTCGCTCCAGTCCACGCAGTAGCGGATCAGGGGGCGGCGGGCCGGCAGCCGGGCCAGGTCGACACCGAAGCGGTCCAGTTTCTCCTGGCCGGTCTCGGTGAGCTGGTAGTCGACGTCGTGTCCGTATCCGGTCGCGCCGTCGCGCACCGCTTCGTCGGGCCGGTGGGTGCCGTCGTGTCCGGCGAGCAGGCCGGCCTTGAGCAGGGATTCCAGCAGGCCCACGCCCAGTTGGCCGGCGAGATGGTCGTAGCAGGTGCGGGAGCGGCGCAGGGCGCCGGCGGTGCTGCTCTCGCGCAGTGAGGTGACCGGGAGGGGCGGTGCGATGACGGCCAGGGCCTCCAGGGCGAGGCAGATGTCGGGGTTGGCCAGGTGGTAGTAGCGGCACCGGCCCGCGCTCTCCATGGTGACCAGGCGGGCCTCGACGAGTTTGCCCAGATGGGCGCTCGCCGTCGCGGCGCTCACTCCGGCTTCGGCGGCGAGCAGGCCGGCGGGCAGTGCGCGGCCGTCGCTGAGTGCCTTCAGCATCCGGGCGCGGGAGGGATCGGCGATCAGGGCGGCCGCCCTGGCGATGTCGGGCTGGTGGTGGATCTGGTCCCGGTGCCGACCGGTCGTCGTCCTGGTCATGCGGCCAGCGTAGTACGGCGACACTTCGACGGATGACGAAGTGTCGCGGCCCGAGACTGATCACATGACCTCCACGGATCCCTCTCCTTCCCCCTCGCACGCCCCTGTCGCCCCCGCCGGGGCGGCGCCACCGGGGCGGCCGTCCCTCTCGCTGCCGCCGCTCATCGCGCTGAGCCTGGGCTACTTCCTGGTGATGCTCGACGTCACGGTCGTGAACGTGGCGGTGCCCTCCATCGAGGACTCGCTGCACGCCGGCGCCTCGGACATGCAGTGGATCGTCGACGGCTACAGCGCCTTCTTCGCCGGACTGCTGCTGCTCGGCGGCGGACTCGGGGACCGTTTCGGGCACCGCACGCTGTTCCTGACGGGCCTGGGGGTCTTCGCGGCCGCCTCGGTGGGCTGCGGGGTGGCGCCCTCGGCGCAGGTCCTGATCGCGGCCCGGCTGGCTCAGGGTGCCGGGGCCGCGCTGCTGGTCCCCGCGTCGTTCGCCCTGCTGCAGGCCGCCTACCCCGACCGGGCCCAGCGTGCCCGGGCGGTCGGCTACTGGGGGCTCGTCTCGGCCGTCGCCTTCGGTGCCGGACCCGCGGTCGGCGGGCTGCTGGTCTCGGGCTTCGACTGGCGTTCGGTGTTCTGGGTGAACCTGCCGGTGGCCGCGGTGGCGGTGCTGCTGACCCTGCGTCATGTGCCGGCTCCCGGCCCGCGGGCCCGGCCGGGCCGGATGGACCCGGCCGGTCTGGTGCTCGGCGTGGTCGGGCTGCTCGGGGTGGCCGGTGCGCTCAACGAGGCGGGGAGCGCGGGGTGGTCCTCGCCGGAGGTGCTGACGCTGTTCGCGGGGGGCGTGGTGTCCCTGGCCGCCTTCGTCGCCGTCGAACTGCGTCTGGAGAAGGGCGCTGTGCCGCGGCCGGGGGGCAGGCGGCCGCTGCTGCCGCTGTCGCTGTTCCGCGAGATCCGGCTCACCGCGACGAACCTCATCGGCCTGCTGCTCAGCTTCGGCTACTACGGGATGCTGTTCGTGGCCACGCTGTACTTCCAGCAGGAACGTCAGCTCAGCCCGCTGAGCACCGGGTTCGCCCTGCTGCCGTCGGTCTGCATGGGCTTCCTGGCGGCACCGCTGTCGAGCCGTCTGACCGCCCGCAGCGGTCCGTATCTGCCCATGGCCGGCGCGCTGGTGCTCGGGAGCGCCGGTTTCCTGGGCTGGCTGGCGGCCGGCCCCGACACCTCCTACCCGGTGCTGCTCTTCGCGCTCATGGCGACGGGTCTGGCGACGCCCGTCACCGTCGTGGCCGCCACCGTGGCCATCATGGAGGCGAGCCCGGCGGACAAGGCCGGTGTGGCGTCGGCGGTGTTCAACGTGTCCCGGCAGGTGGGCAGCGCCATGGGTGTGGCCCTCTTCGGCACCCTCCTCGGCGCGGCGGGCGGCATGATCGGCGGGCTGCACACGGCGGCGGTCATCGCCTCGGCGGCTTTCCTGCTGGCGTCGGTGCTGGCCGCGTTCACCGGGCGCCGGGTTGATGCCGCCCGGGCCCGCTGAGGCCCCTCGGCCGCCGTACTCAGCCGGATCGCGTCGCATCGGGGTCCGTCTTCGAAGACCATCGGGCGGCGAGTTCGCGGCGGGGATGCGCGCCGCCGCGAACTCATCCACCGGGAGCGGGAGTTGGGTACCGCCGCGCAGATGGGCACGGTGGTGGCACCCCGGTGGCGGAGCGGCCGAGCAGGCACGGGTGCCATCACGGTCCGCGACCGTCACGAGGAGTGGATCCGGCTCGGTGGATCCGGCTCGGCGTCTTCGGGGCGGGCGGGTCAGCGCAGTCCGGCGAAGAGATCGTTCTCGGGCACGGCCGCGCCGGTGGTGTCCTGGACGCGGACGAAGGTCTCCATGCCCATCAGCTCGCCGAACCGCTCCTTGCCCATCTTGAGGAAGAAGATGTTCTCGCCCTGACTGGCGTGCGCGGCCAGCGCGTCGAACTTCTGGCCGCTGAACGCGGTGGTGTCCACCCATGTGGTGATCTCGTCGTCGGGCAGGCCGATCTTGGCCAGCGCGGCGGCCTCGGCGGGATCCGGTTCCGGCATGTCCTCGTGGAACTCGCGCATGATCTCGCCGAACCGCTGCATCATCGAGCGGGGCATCGTGGTCCAGTAGACCTTCGGGGTCAGCTCGGTCATCTCCAGCGCCGCCATGGTGATGCGGTGGGCCTGGATGTGGTCCGGGTGGCCGTAGAAGCCGTTCTCGTCATAGGTGACGACCACGTCGGGCCGGTAGTGCCGCATGAGTTCCGCGAGCCGGGCCGCCCCTTCCTGCACGGGGGTCTGCCAGAAGGAACCGGGGGCGTCGTTGCTCGGCCAGCCCGTCATCCCGGAGTCGGCGTAGTCCAGCGTCTCCAGATCGCCGACCTTCAGGACGTCACAGCTCTCCTCGAGTTCCTGACGGCGCATCGAGGCGACCGCCTCCGGGTCGTGCCCGGGTTCGCCCGGCTTGACGCCTCCCGGTCCGTCACCGCAACGGCCGTCGGTACAGGTCACGAGAACCGTGCGGATGCCTTCCGCCGCGTACTGCGCGAGGACCCCTCCGGTTCCGGTGGCCTCGTCGTCGGGGTGGGCGTGCACTGCCATGAGCGTCAAGGGCCGGTCGGTCATGGAACGGTTCCTCCTGCGGAAATACGTCTGGGTCCGGATGCGCGGCGGGCGTACCGCGATCCTGGGGCCCGGATCCCGGCGGGGCCGCTGACCTTGCGGTCCGCGTACCCCGGCCGTGTGGCGCCGGTCCCTCGGTCGGTGCAACGGTGCCGGCCGGTCCAGCTGTTCCCGGCGCTGCCCGGGGGCGATGCCCGTCGCCGGTTTCACCTCGGGTTCTGTCAGCAACGAGGGTGAGGCCGACGCATCCGTCATCACTTCGGCGGATGCCGTGAACCGCTACTTCGGCGGATGCCGTGAACCGCTCTTGGGGCAGCACATGCCCAGCAGTTCCCCGGGTAGCCGGCACGGTTCTGGTGGCCGGCCCGGGGCGCAGGCCTTCGACGGCGCGTCCTCGCCGGAAGAGTCCCGCTCGGCGGAACCGGTCATGCGGAAGCTGTCGCCGACCGGCACCGCGCAGCTTGACCGCGCCATCAAGAACGTACTGAAGACCACGAACACGCCCGGTGTCACGGTGGGCCTGCGGACCCCCGGAAAGGGCAGCTATGTGCGGGCTTTCGGCACCGCCGACAAGTCGACGAACGCACCGATGTCGCCGATGTCCAACATACGCGTCGGCAGCGTGACCAAGACCTTCACGGTCACCGCGCTGCCGCGCCTGGTCGACCAGACGGTCCGGCTTCCCTCGGCGAAGGCCACTCTCGTGGTGCACACCACCAGCGACATCGCCTTCCGCGGTGAGCTGATCCGCGGCTTACGAGGACGATCCGGGCCGTCCTGGCCGAGCTGCCCGCGCCGGCGCACGTACTCCAGGTTCTGCCACATCGCTGCGGCCTCGATCCGGCCCGGGATCCGGCTCGTCTCCTCGGCCGTCACCGATCCACGAACACACCGCGGTGACGCCTCGCCGCAGCGGCCCGCTGCCGTGGCTTCGACGCTACATCTGCGATGGGACGATCCCCAACTGGCGCAGGATGCCGAGTTCGTCGGGCCGACCCCACCGCTCGACGATGCGTCCGCCCCGGATCCTGAAGATGTTGGTTCCGTGCAGGGTCAAGGGGCGGCCTTCGGCCGGGGCCGGCACCCCGAGCAGTTCACCTCGTTGCGTCCCGCCGGCGGTGAAGTGCTCGACGACCAGGTCGTCCTCGGCAACCATCAGGTGCGGCTCGCTGTGCCAGTCGGGACACGCCTCCCGGAACAGCGCGCCGGCGGAACGGATGCCTTCACGGTCGGCCGGCGCGTTGAACGGAGGGTCGTGGTCGACGAAGTCATCGGCGAGGTACTCGTCGACCGCGCCGAGGTCGCCCTTGGTGAACAGCGCGTCGATGAACGCGCGCACAAGGTCCTTGTTCTTGGCGAGGGTGGCATCCGAGGTGTTCATGGCCTCAGTCTCGCCGTCCACAACCTGGCACAAACCGTGCATTCCGCCTGTTCACCCCGCTGCATCGCGATGGCCCGCTGCCGGGTCCGCCGAAGCCTGCGCCCCCGTCGCCGGCAGCAGCAGATCACCGCCCTCCCGGCGGTACCGCCGAGCCGTCCCGTCGGCCGCACACACGCAACCCGGTTGACTTCCTCCCCTCCTGAAGGAGGGGATTCCCCTATGAGGGGGTTCGGCCGGTCGCCCGGCTTACGGGTTCCTGCTTCGCTGACCGGCTGATGCCGAGGTCTCCACAGGCTGACACGGGCTGTCCGCCCGCGTGTTTGATGTTGATGGCCGCGTTGACGTCGGCGTGCGCGGTGTGTCCGCAGCCTGTGGCTTTGCACACGAAGACCGATTGGCTCTCTCGGTTTCCTTCGGTGACGAAGCCGCAAGCGGAGCACCGCTGCGACGTGTACGCGGGATTGACCTTCACCATGCGTGTGCCCGTGTACCGTGCGGCGTTGGTGAGGGCGAGTTCGAGGCGGTGCCAGCCCTTGTCGAGTACGGCCCGGTTCAGACCGCGTTTCGGCGCGACCCGGCGGCAGGGATCGGCGATCGTGCCGGACACCGACGCCGACATGTTCTTGATCCGCAGGTCTTCGAGGACGACCAGGGCGTTCTTCTGGACGATACGGCCGGCGGTCTGCGCGCAGAAGTCGCCGCGCCGGTCGGTGACGCGTCCCATGATCGCGTTGATGGCGGTGATCGTCTTGTGCCGGCTGGAGCTGCCGCGCTTGGACCGGGCGAGGCGCTGTTGCAGACGCCGGTACCGGACCGCCTCACCGACCGTGATGAACTCGCGGTCGTAAAAGTCGCCGTCCGAGGTGGCGGCTGCGACTTTCACGCCCCGGTCGATACCGACGGCTGTGTTCGGCATGGCGTGCTGCTTCGGGGTGGCCGCGCCGTCGTCCACGAGGAATGACACGAACCAGTGCGCGCCCTTCCGGGACACGGTCGCGGAGCGGATCTCACCACCGAGCGGGCGCGACCGGCGGAACCGGACCCATCCCAGCTTCGGGAGCTTCGCCCGTCCCCACTTGCGGCCCAGACGCTCCACGGTGATGAGGTTCCCGGCAGGAAACCGGAACGACGGTGCCCAACGGGCCTTCGACCGCCACCGAACCTTGAACGTGCCGTGATCCCGGCACGCCTTGTCGAGGTCGCGAAGGGTCTGCTGAAGCACATGAGACGGAGCCGCCTTCAGCCACGCATGCTCGCGCTTGGCGTCGGCCAGCTCGGCGGCCTGCGGCACATAGTTCATCCACGCCCCGCGCCGCCGGTATTCCCGGCGCTGTTCGAGGCCGGTGTTCCACACCGACCGGCAGACGTCCGCGAACTCCCGGCACTGCCCAGCCTGTTCAGCCGTCAGCTCAAGCCGGTACCTGCGACCGGACAGCATAGAAACACACCCCCCTCCAACGGAGGTGCTCATGTTAGCGAGGGCCACTGACAACACAGAGAACTCCGCCGCTGCGCGGCTCCGGCACGAGGATGAGCCAACCCCTCCCTAAAGGGAGGGGTCTGCGCTCAAGATGTCAGATCATCCAGCCATAGATCGCCGACGGCGAGGTGATACCCGAGGACGACGAGCCCAAAGTGGTCTCCTGTGTAAACGAGTTCGACCCACTCAACCTGATTGCCTCACCCCGGTCGGCAGTGGGCCGAGCACGGCGGCAGGCACAAGGACCCCGCCCGGGAACCGAACAGGGCAGCATGATCCGCCGCTGCATCATCTGGCGGAACAAGCACGCCGCTGACGAACGACTCCGTAAGGCCCGCGGCTCGGGCGAACATCGCATGGCAGCCGGCCACCCGCTCCCCCGGCCGGGGACGCATCAGCCTGCCCAGGGCTTCCGCGACTCGCGCGGGGGTACTGGCGTGGGCCCGCGAGAACCTCCACCACCCGCTTCCCGTAGCGGAATTGGCCCGGCGCGCCGTGATGAGCAAACGGTCCTTCGCCCGCCGGTTCACCGCCGCGACCGGCACCACCCCTCATGCCTGGCTGCGCGGCCTGCGGCTGAGCAGTGCCGAGGAACTCCTGGAGACGACCGACCTGCCGGTCGAGGAGATCGCCCGCCGGGTCGGATACGGAAGCGCGGCCGTCCTGCGCGAACAGTTCGTGCGCCGCCGGGGAGTGCCGCCCCGCTCCTTCACGGACGCGCCTTGACATCCTCGACAGGCCATAACCGCCGGCGCCTGCACGGTCGCCCGCGGCGCCGAGCGCCATCTCGCCGTGCAAAGGGCTGTTCAGGCGCAGGAGGAACCTGCTGCCGTGGCCGTCGCGGCGGTCGTGAGTACCGGCCGGTGTTTCTACTCGGGTGGAGATGAGTATCCGGGCTCTGATGCGTGTTCAGGTGGTTCCAGAACACTGGGGCCCATGAGCAACGAAGTGCGGAATCGTATCCCTCGGGTGCTGGCGGCGGTTGTGCTGGCCGGGCTGGCGGCGGCGGCATGGGCCGGCTGGCTGGGCTGGGACCAGCAGCGCGACGTGCAGCCTGACGGCTCGATGACCGGCCCCTACGAGGCGTGGCAGGTCATCGGGCTGGGGCTGACTCTGCTGGCGTTCGTGTACGGGGCCGCTTCCCGCGCGTATGCGTCGGCTGCGGTGGCCGGTATCACCACCGGGCTGGCCGTCGCCGCCTATCTCGACTGGTCGGACGACAGCAGCGGGCTCTTCGCCGTCGGCGTGGGCCTGGTCGTGATCGGGAGTCTCGTCGTGACGGGCCTCCTCTCGTTCTTGATCACGTCGTGGAAGCCGAACACCGGGCACGCCAGCCCAGGTCACTGAGTGCCCTTTGCCGGCGTGCCTGTCCCGGCCGGCATCCGGCGGGAAGTCCGGTCTCGGGCCCTCGGAGGAATGGGGCCCGAGCTCCGTGTCCGCGCGCCCGCAGGTCGTGCCGCGGGTCAGCAGGCGACGTGGAAGTCGACGCTCTTGTCTGTGTATCGGATGGAGAGCTGGAATCCCGCGTCGGGGCCGGTGTAGGTCCCGTGGACCGCGATGGTCTGCCTCTCCCCGGCCGGAACCGACCCCGACGGGGGGTCCACGGTCACGCCGGAGAGGGAACCGGAGCCGGTGGCGTCGGCGGTGTCGGTGAGGGCCGCGCTCCACTCGACCGGGCCGTCGGACGCGAGGACGGTGACCGAGCCGTCGAGGGCGGTGCAGTCGGCGGGGTCGATGCCGGTGGAGCCGGCGTCGGAGAGGGCTGCCTGTTTCGAGGGGCCGACCGGTGGGACCGTATCGGTTCGGGCGGTCAGGTCCACCTGGGAGGCCGGTCCGGGGGTGTTCTGGTGGATGACCAGTCGCGCGGTGTACCGGGCGGTCCCGTCGCTCCGCACGGCCCAGACCCTCAGCCTGCAGTCCTGTCCCGGCGGGATGACCTTGTGCTCGCAGTCGTCGCTGCGGTGCCAGGCGGCGGCGCCCTCGCCCTCGAACGTCATCGAGGTGAGCCGCAAGTCTGCGGTACCCGTGCTCCTGATGGTCACTTCCTGCCGGCAGTCCTTGCCGAGGCAGGGCAGTTCGAGCGAGGCGGGGGACACCTCGGCGCCCGCGTTCTTGTCGATCTTCCCCGGACCGGTGTCGGATATGGGCACGGACGGGAGGGTTAAGTCGTCGCGGTACGTGTCGTACACGGCCCGGACGGTGGTTGCTCCACCCCCGTCGGAGGGCCCGTGGGCGAGCGCGGAGAGGGGTTTGCCCAGCGATGCCTCCAGCGTCGTGATCGAGGCGAAGGGGATGGCGAGAGCCACCACGGCCAGCACCACCTTGGCCGATCTGGCCGCCAGGGCGGTCACCGCCATCACCACACTGGTGCCGGTGATACCGGCGAACGCGGCGAGGTCACCGAAGTGCGCCAGAACCGCGGAAATGATCAAGCCGACGACGGCTTCGACGAGTTGGGTTCGAATGATGCGGCCCATGACTGCCTTTCTGCGCGTGCGCGATGAGGGGATTCAGAGCCGGTTGGTGCCTGCGGGGACGTGCGGTGGGCGGTACGCCGGATGCGGACGACGGCGGCGCGGCCCGGGTTGGCCGCTGTCCTACGCCGTCACGTGAGCGCCGTTTCCGGGACGGTGCGGGACAGGACCAGGGCGGTCGCGACGACGGTGACCACGATCAGGACCGCGACGACAGCCACGACCCAGGCCGCGACGCCGGTGACGAACAGGGCCGGGAGCGCGGTGACCGCCGACAGGATCCGGGAGCCCGCGACGACACGGGAGCCGGTGCGGTCGGCGGTCCGCCAGGTGTGGACGACGGCCACGACGGTGATCAGTCCAAGGACGACGTCGGCGACGAGGATCCCCGCCGGCGGGCCGGGCTCACCGCTGTCCGGCGCCAGGAAGCCGCCGGCGCTGGTCGTGTCGAGCAGCCCGAGTACGGCGGCGAGCCCGAGGCCCACCTTGTTCTTGCGGCTGAGCGTGGGCGGCACCGCCGGTGTCCGGCTCATATCGGTTCCCCCGTAAGGGTGTTGGAGGCCGTCGATGCAACGGCCCGGTGAACCGACTATCGCGGCAGGGCCTCTTGGCGCGCATCGTCCAAAACTCCCGTCCGGCCGGGAGGATTTCCCGGCCCGCGGGGACCGTGAACCCTCCCGGCCGGGAGACCCGTCGGCCATCATCGGGGCATGACCTCCCCCGCCGGCCCGATCCGGGTGCTCATCGCCGACGACCATCCCGTCGTACGACGCGGTATGAGCGCGCTGCTGGCCTCGCTGGACGGCGTGGAGGTGGTGGCGGAGGCGGCGAACGGCGAAGAGGCCGTCCGGGAGGCCCAGTTGAGCCGGCCCGACGTGGTCGTGATGGACCTTCAGATGCCCGAGCTGGACGGCGTCGAGGCGACCCGGCGGATGACCGCCCTGCTGCCGGACGTGGCGGTGCTCGTGGTCACCATGTTCGAGGACGACGAGACGGTGATGTCCGCGATGCGCGCCGGCGCCCACGGCTACCTCCTCAAGGGCGCCCAGCAGGAGGAGATCCTGACCACGCTGCGCGCGGTCGCGGCCGGGCAGTACGTGATCACGCCCGGGGTCGCGGCACGCCTCCTCGGCCGTCTCTCCCCCGCGCCCGCGCCGGCCGTCCCCTTCCCCGAACTGACCGACCGCGAGCGGGAGGTGCTCGACCGCCTGGCCCGGGGGTACACCAACGCCCGGGTGGCGGCCGACTTGTCGCTGGCCGAGAAGACCGTGTCGAACCGGCTGTCCGCGATCTTCCTGAAGCTGGGCGTGAGCGGCCGGACCGAGGCGGTGATCATGGCCCGGGAACACGGGCTGGGCGGCGGTGCGCCGGAGGCGGGACCATGACGGTACGGGCGCTGAGCGCCTGTGCTCTCCTCGCGCTCCTCTCGGCCGCGGACCTGGCCTCCCTCGGTCTTGTGCCGCCCTCCCCCGCCTCCGAGCAGTGGGTGATCTGGGCGGTGATCGTCGGCACGTTCCTGGCGCTCTGCTGCGGGACGGTCATCGCCCGGCTCCCCGGCGCGGCGGCGGTCCCGTTCCTCGGCGCCTCCGCGGGCGGTCTGCTGGCCGCCCCGCTCGCGCTCGCCGCGGGTGCCCACGTACTCGCCGTGCTCCTCGTCGTCCTGGCGGCGGCCGTGGGCCTGCCCCTGGCGGCCCTGCGCGTCGTCCCGGAACGGCCGCGGTCCCCACTGCTGTCCTGCGCCGACGCGGCCGTCGTCGTCACCGGCGCCGGATGCGCGGTCGCCGCGGCGGCCGGTGTGAAGACCGCTCAGGTGCCGGCGATCGTCGCCGCCGGGACCGTGATGCTCGCGGGAACCTGGGTGCTCTTCGAGCTCACGGCCGGGGACGACCGGCGCCGCGTTCTGTGGCTGGTGCTGGGCGCCGCCGCGACGACGCTGGCCGGCATGCTCCAGTTCGCCGTCGAGAACTCCCTGCCCGTGGGCCCCGTACCCTCCGCCGTCATCACGAGCGCGGTGTCGCTGCCGCTCCTCCTCGCCGTCACCGTCGCGCTCATCGCGCCGCGCCGGGCCGACGTACGCGTCGTCATCCGCGGGGCGACCGTCCTGATCGTGATGCTCTCGCTGAGCGCGGCCGTGTACGAGGGGGTCGCGGCGGTCTGGGAACTGGCGGTGGGAGCCCGGCCCGGCAAAGGGGTATCGGCCCTGCTGGCGGCCGCGATAGCCGCCGGGTACCAGCCCGTGAAGCGGCAGGTCGAGGCGAGCATGGACGAGATGCTGTTCGGCAGGTCCGCTGACCCGGTCGAGACGCTGACCCGGCTCGGTACGGATCTCACCGCGGGCGCCCCGCCCCCGAGGTGGCTGCGTACCCTGCGCTCCACCCTCGGGGTGCCCGGCATCGCCCTGCGCCAGGAGGGAACCACGGTCGGCATGGCGGGCACCATGGACGACGGCCACACCACGCACATCGCCCTGAGCGCGGGGGCCGACCCCGTGGGCGACCTTGTCGTGTGCCTCCCGCCCGGACACCTGCGGCTGCCCCAGGCCGCGACGGCGGTGCTCGAACTCGTGGCGGTCCCGCTCGCCCAGGCCCTGCACGCCGCGCGGCTGAGCGAGCAACTGCGCGTCTCCCGCGGCCGGGTGGTGACCGCGCTCGAAGAAGAACGCCGCCGGATGCGCCGGGATCTGCACGACGGTCTCGGCCCGGCCCTGACCGGCATCGCCTACACCACCGACGCGGCCGTCAACCTCATCGCCGCCGACCCGGAGCGTGCCGTGGAGACGTTGCGCGGGCTGCGCGCCGACATCGGCGACGCGATCACCGAGATCCGCCGGATCGTCTACGGCCTGCGGCCTCGGGCCCTCGACGAACTCGGCCTCGTCGACGCCGTACGCCAGCGCATCGCCCCGCTGTGCGCTGCGGACGACCGGGCTCTGACGGTCACGGTCGACGCTCCCCCACGGCTGCCGCCGCTCCCGGCGGCCGTCGAAGTGGCCGCGTACCGGGTGGCGGTGGAGGCCATGACCAACATCGCCCGGCACTCCGACGGCACCACCGCCCGCCTCACCGTGCGGCTCACGGACCCCGCGCTCCTGCGCGTGACCGTCACCGACAGCGGCCGGTGCACCGTGCCGTGGACACCCGGTGTGGGCATCCAGTCCATGCACGAGCGCGTCGAGGAGATCGGGGGCACCCTCACCATCGACACCACCCCCGACGGCGCCACCGTCACCGCCGATCTGCCCCTCGTCATCCCCGCGGCCGAGACGCCCTGGAGCTGAGCGGCGCGGTCCGTGTCCCGGCAGGGGCCCGAAGCCCTCCGCCCGTGGCAGGGTTGTCGCAGGCTCCCGCCCGCATGTCGCTTTCTCCCGCCCCGCGCTTCCTACGGTGAAGCCATGGCACCCACACAGCCGGCAGCGGCCGGCGAGAACAGCCCCACCGCGAAAGTGCTGGTCGAGCGGGACGGTCCCGTGCTGCGCGTCGCGCTCAACCGACCGGAGAAGGCCAACGCCCTGGACGCGGACATGGTCGCCCAGTTGTCGCACGCCCTGACCCTGCTGTCGGACGATCCCGGGCTGCGCGTCGCGGTCCTCCACGGCCACGGAAAACACTTCACCGGCGGGCTCGACCTCGCGTCCTTGGCCCCACGGCTGGCGACAGGTGACGACAGCGTCCTTCCCGAAGACGGGCGGGACCCCTGGGGTCTGTACCGGGCTCCCGCCGGCAAGCCTGTCGTCACGGCGGTTCACGGACGCTGCTTCACCGCGGGCCTTGAACTCGTCCTCAACAGCGAGATATGCGTCGCCGCCGCGGACACCGTCTTCGGACAGCAGGAGGTGAGCCGGGGCATCGTCGCGCTCGGCGGCGCGACGATCCGTCTCCCCGAGCGGGTCGGCTGGGGCAACGCCATGCGCTACCTCCTCACCGGTGACGAGTTCGACGCGCAGGAGGCCTGGCGCATCGGACTGGTGCAGGAGGTGGTCCCCGCCGGTGAGCACCTGGACCGGGCTCTGGAACTCGCGCACCGGATCGCGGCCCAGGCCCCGCTCGCGGTGCAGGCCACCCTGGCCGACGCGCGCACCGTTCTGGCCGGGCACATCGCGAGGTCGGCGGCCGCCCTGCGCGGCGACGTGGGCCCGCGACTCTTCGCCACGGGCGACGCCGCGGAAGGCGTCGCCTCCCTGATCGAGCGCAGGGCACCCGTCTTCCGAGGCGCCTGACCGGCCGCGGAACACCCCGGCCGCCGACGGCTCCCGCCCGCGAACGTAAGGAAGCACATGCACGCACTCATCGGTGACCAGCCACGGCACTACCAAAGGCTGGCCCTGACACCCGGTGTCGTCCAGGACTGGGAGGACGGGCTGCGGACCGACCCCTCCGCCGGAACGTTCGAGTGGTGGTACTGCGACGCCCATCTCGACGACGGGACCACACTGACGGTGGAGTTCCACACGAAACCCCCGTTCGTCTCCCCGAAGGCACCGCTCACCCCCTTCGTCCTGCTCACCGTGACCGGTCCCGACGGGACCCGGACCGACAAGACCTTCACAGGGGAACCCGGCGACTTCTCGGCGTCCGCCGAAGGCTGTGATGTCGTCATCGGCCGCAACACGTTCCGGGGCGGACCGGACGGCTACGCCATCCATGTCGAGATCGAGGACGTCGAACTGGACCTCCGGCTCACCGCCCGGGTTCCGCCCTGGCGTCCGGCCACCGGGCACGCCTTCTTCGGCCCCGAGGAAGAGCACTACATCGCCTGGCTGCCCATGGTGGCCCGAGGCGACGTGCACGGTCGCCTCGACGTCGGCGGCACGGTGCGCAGGGTCAGGGGCGACGGCTACCACGACCACAACTGGGGCAACATCGCGCCGCGCAAGGTGCTGGATCACTGGTACTGGGGGCGGGCTCGGATCGGCGACCACACCGTGGTCACGCTCATGTTCGTGAGCCACGAGCGGTTCGGAAAGGTTCCGCTGCCCGCGGTGCTCGTCGTGCAGGAGAACGAGGTCAAAGTCTCCGCGGTCGGTGCCGACGCGGTGTCGTTCACCGAACGGGACGTCCGTGTGCGCCCCGCGACGCGCGTTCCGGTCGGCTCGCACCTCGAATACCACGTGTCGAACGGGTCCCACCGGTACACCGTGGCCTTCGACCACGAGCAGGACGTGTTCCATCTCGACTTCGGGCAGGCGGGTGCCTACCACCGGTTCCTGGGCACCGCGTCTCTGCACCGTGCCAGCGCCGACGGCACCGAGACGCTCCGGGCCAGGGCCCTGTGGGAGCTCCTCCACTTCGCGCCCCTGCGGCAGCCGCCCGCGCGGGAGGCCATCCCGGTCATCGGCCATCAGGCCTGACCTCGGACGGTACCGTGATCCGCGCCGGACGCCCCACGACCGTCGCGGGCGCAGGATCGGCACCTGATCGGCACCCGCCATCCGGGTGCGGGACACCAGGGCCGGTGCGAGGAGAGGGGGCATGCCATGCGATTCGGTGTGGTGGCGGTCGACGGATGCTGGGACTCCGGACTGACCTCGGTACTCGACGTCCTGCGGACCGCCCACGCCGCACGTGAGCGCGTGGATCCCGGGCTTCCCGGCCTGGAGTGCGTGCTCCTGACACCCGGCGGTACCCCGATCACCACGGCAGGCGGACTCCTCGTGGCCGGAGCACGCCCCCTGGAGGACGCGGCCGCGGCGGGAATCGATCTGCTGCTCGTCCGGCGCTCGGCGCACAGAGCCCGGCGACCATGGTCGACGCGCTCATGCGCCCCCAGATCCGCAGCGTTCGTTCCGCTCTGCACCGGTGGACCGCGGACGGCGGCCTTGCCGCCGCCGCCTGCACGAGCACCTTCCTGCTCGCCGAGGCCGGACTGCTCGACGGCCGCTCCGCGACGACCACGTGGTGGCTGCGTGACCTGTTCGTCCAGCGCTATCCGAAGGTCACGCTGGACATGGACCGCATGGTGGTACGGGACGGCGCCATCGTCACCGCCGGTGCGGCGTTCGCTCATATCGACCTCGCGCTGAACCTGGTCGCACGGATCAGTCCGCGGCTGGCCTCCGAGACCGCTCAGGCACTCCTGATCGACCAACGGCCCACGCCGAGCGTGACCGCGTTCACCGACCACCTTCACGACCAGGACCGGCTGGTGAACGACTTCGAGGCATGGGCGCGCACGCACCTGCACCTTCAGGTCGGGGTGGCCGACGCCGCACTCGCCCTCAAAGTGACCCGCCGCACCCTGGAACGCCACGTGAAGGAAGGACTGGGGACCTCTCCGTACGCCTTCCTGCGCGCCCTGCGCGCGGAGCGGGCGACGCATCTTCGCGCGACGACCTCACTGCCGGCCGAGGACATCGCCCACCGCGTGGGCTACCGGGACGCGGGCAGCGTCCGCAGGCTGCACACCGGCCGGTGACCCGCGCCCGCTGAAAGACCTTTCGGGGACGACAGCAGAGGCGCGGACGGTCCCGGCGTCCCCGCGCCACGACCGTCCGCGCGCCGGTGAGCACTGTTTACTCACGCGCTCACCTCGCTGGTGGCCGACCGTGGAACCAGGTTCCGTGAGTCGGCCATGAGCGGTGGCCAGGGCTCCCGGTTCATGTGACGGCCTCCCGTGGGGACGGGACCGTCGCGCCCAGGTGGTCGTGTCCCGCCCAGGAAGAAGCTGGGCGAGACACGACCGCCTCGCCCGCACGAGCTCAACTCGGCTGCCCTGTACGGCAGTACGTCGCATCCGACCGCCGGATGACCTGGCGTCCCGGCCCGCCGGCCCGCGCCCCTCGGCTCACTCCTCCTCGGCTCACTCCTCCTTGGCTCACTCCTCCTTGATCCCCCAACCGTGAGGAAAATTCGCAGACATGACCACCACCGTCAGGACATCTGTCAGGACATCCTCCGCTCACTCCCGTACGTGCCACGCCCGGCCCCATGGAGAGGCGTGCGACGTGGACGCCGCGGCGCGCTACCAGTTGTGGTGGACCGCTCAGCAGTCAGCCGGACGAACCGAGCGGCCGCCCGTCCAGGCGGATCATCTGCGTCAATGGGCCGGTGTTCTCATCGACGCCCTCCTCGGCTTCGACGACGACATGCTGCGGTTCCCGGGTCCGCAAGCCGATGTGTGGCGGCGGAGGTTGTCCTTCTCCACCCGGCACCGTCTGTCCCCGATCACAGGGAATCTGCCGACGAGGCGATGGCTGGTCCATGCTCGGCAGCGAACGCACATCCGCCTTCCCCTGCCCACCGACCGGCGCCTGTACCAGCTGTGGGTTCCCCATCTGGTGGAAGCCGTCCGCGGCCTCGTCGTGCAGACCGCCGCGGCGGCCGCGCAGTCGAGACAGTCCGAACAGGATCCCGGCGTCACGGCCCATCTCCTGAACGCGCGGCACGACCTCCTTCATGCCTGCCAGGACCTGAACCGCCATACGCGGTAGGACCGTGGCATCGCCGGCCCGCCGTCGGCTCAAGTCTTCGGGTTCAGGGCCTTCTTGAGTTCCGCGCGCGTGGACACGCCGAGCTTCCCGTAGATGTTGTACAGGTGGTTCTCCACGGTCCGGCGGGAGATGGACAGCGCGTCGGCGACTTCCTGTGCCGAGGCGCCCGAGCCGGTCAGGAGTGCGATGTCGCGCTCGCGGGGCGTCAACGCCGCCGCCGGTTCGGGGGCTGTGGTCAGCAGGGGGGTGCGGGCGCCCTCGCACTGCGCCGCGAGCAGGCCCGTACGGTTGGCCGCCGCGGTGGCTTTACGGGTCTCGCCGGCACGCTTCCATCCCGCGGCCGCCGCCGCGGAGGCCTCGGCCGCCAGCAGGACCGCGCCCATCTCCTCGAAGGACCGCGACACGGATTCGAGGGCCTTGGCGTCTCCGCCGGCCAGCTCGGTCACATAGGCGGCCCGGGCATGGGTGAAGGGCGAGTCGCTGGTCCGCGCGAGGTGGGTGATCCGCTCCACCACCTGCCGGGGCCCGCCCAGTCGGGCGACATCGGTGAGCAGCGCGGCCTCCGAGCTGACGACTCCCGCGTCCCGGGCCAGCAGGGCCGCCTCGATGAGCACCTCGCGGGCGGCCTCGAGCCGGCCCGCGGCCGCGTGCAGCCAGGCCGTGGCGAGGTCGTCCTCGCCCACGAACAGGCCGACGCGCGGGTACTGGTGTGCCTCGGCCAGTGCCTTCTCGGCGGCGTCGTTGTCGTTCACCTGCGCGGCGGCGGCCGCGAGCCCGCACAGAGCGGGGCGCATGGCGAGGGTCTGTCCGAGCGGGCGGCCTAGAGCGATCGCTTCCGCGTACCAGTGGCGTGCGGAGCGGGGGTGGCCCGCGAGCCATTCGGCGCGGGCGAGTTGCAGTGCCGTCCAGACGTGCGGCACGTGCGCGCGTGCCGCCATGAGTTCGGTGAGGGCGAGGTCGCCGACGGTGCGTGCCTCGTCCAGCCGGCCGGCCTCGGCGAGGGCGAAGACCAGGCCGTTGCGCTGGGCCGCGGGGTGCAGGTAGAGGGCCTGGTCGTGATGTTTGAGGTGGACGTCGTAGGCGGTCTCGGCGGTCGTGATGGCTTCGGCGGTGCGGCCGGTCATCGTCAGCCCCGGGGACTTGTACATGAGGCTGAGGAGCAGCACGTTGACGTCCGCCGGGTCGTCGGCCTCGTACCCGGTCTCGCCCAGGGCGTCGAGGCCGGCCTGGGGGTCGCCGCAGGCGATGCGGATGGTCGCCTCGGCGGAGCGGATGCGGAACTTCGCGGACGGGCTGTGGGCGTGCCGGGCCGCCTGTTCGATCACTTTCAGGGCCTCGGCCTGGTGTCCCTGTACCCAGAACAGGTTCTGCACCCGGGTGAAGGCGACGTCGAGGATCTCGTCCTCGCCCGCCGCCAGCTTCTGGGCCTGTACGAGGACCGCTTCCACCTCGTCGGTGCGGCCGGCCTGCGCGAGGCAGTGGCCGAGGAGCAGCAGGCAGGCGGCGTCTCTCTCCTCCTGCGGCACCGCCTCCAGCAGTTGCACGGCCCGGTCGTAGCTGTGGGTGTCCTGGGCGATGCGGGCGGCGGCGAGCAGTTGTCCGGTCTCGGCGGTGCCGGTGGCCTCGACCTGCCAGGCGACGGAGCGGAAGAAGTCTCCGCGCCGCCGCAGGCCGTGTGCTGTCAGGGCCTGGGCCTGGTTGAGGTAGAGCCGTCGGCGTTTGAAGGCGGGCATGTTCGCCTGGAGCGCTTCGCCGTAGATCGGGTGTGTCAGGTCGATGCGGGTGCGGCGTCTGTCGAGGGAGACGTGTGCCAGGTCTTCGGCTTCGAGTTCCAGCAGGGCTTCGTCCCGCTCCGTCTCGGACAGGAGGCTGCCCGGGGTGATGGTGCCGCAGAGGGAGACCGCCTCGAGGAGGGTGCGTGCGGGGGCCGAGAGGGCGGAGAGTCTCGTCTCGACCAGTTCGGCCAGGTGCGGTGTGGTCGTCTCCGGCTGCGCGGCGGGCGCCAGTTCCCAGACCTCGCCGTCGTCGTGCATGGTCCGGGCGTCCAGTGCGGCGATGACGAGTTCACGCAGGAAGAGGGGATTTCCCGCGCTCTTCAGATATATCTCGTACGACGTTCTCCGGCTGACGGGCCCGTCGAGCATCGACTCGAGGAGATGGTGGGTTCCCTCCTGGTCGAGGTTCTTGAGATTTACCTGGCGGAATCCGAATCCGGCGGTCAGCGACCGGGCGTCCTGGGTTGCCGGTTGGCCGTCGCGTGCGGTCGACAGAAGGAATATTTTCCCGGCGTCCGAAAGGCGTTGGAGGATGATGAGGGAGGACTGGTCCAGCAGGGGAATGTCCTCGACGAGGAAGAGAGTCCCCTTCGTTCTCTTCGTTCTCCCTCCCTCGATTTCCGATGCGATGGCGGTGAACACGCCCGTGACGTCGGCGGCGGTCGTGCCTGCCGGGATGATGTGGGCGAGGGCTCCGAAGGGGACGGCCGAAGCGCCTTGTGTGGCGGTCGCCCGGACGATGTTCCAGCCCTTCGACGCGCCGATGTGAAGGCATTCGTCGGCGAGTCTGGATTTCCCTACGCCCTGAGGGCCGTGGATCGAGAAACCCCGCCCCCCGGGATCGGCCAGTGCCTCGTTGTAAAGGGCCAGTTCGGTGATGCGTCCCACGAGAGGTTGTTGTCCGGCGCCGATTTTTTTCATCCTCGAACGTCCTCGCAGCAATGTGGGGTCCGCCGTCGGGGATTGTCCGGTCGCACTCGGATCATTCCCGGACTCTCCATCATACGCGCGGCATCCGGCGTCGCCCTGGTCCTATTTTTTGGGCCCGGCGGCGGTTCGGCGTCCCGCTTTAGGGTCCGGCGGCGGTTCAGCCGGTGCAGTTGTGGAAAGGCAGGGGGAGTTCTTCGCGCAGCCGCGCGAAGAGTGCGGGGTCGATGTTCCGGCCGCTGATCACGGCCACCTGTTTGCCGGCGGCCGGGAGGTCGTGCTCGTGGTAGAGGTGTGCCGCCGCGGTGACCGCCGCGGACGGTTCGACCGTCATGTCGGCGTGCCGTGCCAGCAGGACCACGCTGGAGGCGATCTCGTCCTCGGTGACGGTGACGATGTCGTCGACGAACGCCCGCAGGTGCTCGAAGGCGAGCTGTCCGACGGTGGTCGTGCTCAGCCTGTCGGCCATGGTGCGGCCGACGCGTTCGGTCGGCCAGGACACCCGCCGTCCGCGGTGCAGGCTCTCCTGGGCGTCCGCCGCGAGTTCGGGCTCGACGCCCACCACTTTGATGCCGGGGCGGGTGAGCTTCAGCGCGGCCGCGACCCCTGAGATCAGCCCGCCTCCGCCGACCGGCACCAGCACGGTGGCGACGTCCAGGCCCAGGGCCACGGCCTCCTCGGCGATCTCGAGGCCGATCGTCGCCTGGCCGGCGATGATGTCGAGATCGTCGAAGGGCGGGACGAGCACGTGGCCGTGTTCCTCGGCGAGCTGCTCGGCGACGCGGGCGCAGTCCCCCGCCGGTGCCAGCCGGACCTCGGCGCCTTGTCCGGTGACGCTGTCGATCGTCGCTTCGGATGTGGCGGAGGGCATGACGACCGTGGCCTTCACACCTTCCCGGCGGGCCGCGTGGGCGAGGGCTCTGCCGTGGTTTCCGTTCGAGCCCGCGACGACCCCTCGTGCCTTTTGGACATCAGGCAGCCGCAGGAGGAAATTGCAGACACCTCGGATTTTGAACGAGCCGGTGACCTGCAGGTTCTCGGGCTTCAGGAGCAGTGAGCGGTGTCCGCAGGAGGCCCATGGCGCGGCGAGCAGCGGTGTGCGGGTGATGACGGGCTCAAGGCGTTGGCGGGCGGCGTAGATGTCGTTGAACGTCAGGACAGTCATGGCTGGGCCTCGTCCCTCCAGAACGGAAATGACCTTCGGTCGGGCTCGTCCGGGGACCTGGGCCGCGCGTCCGGCGTCCGGTGGGGGCGCGTGTCCCCACGGCCCGGTGGTGTCCGCACGGCCCGGTGGCCGGTGCGGCCCGGTGGCCGGTGCGGCCCGGTGGCCGGTGCGGCCCGGTGGCCGGTGCGGCCCGGTGGCCGGTGCGGCCCGGTGGCCGGTGCGGCCCGCTACCGGGCCGAGCGCGCGGTCTGGCCGGCCGCGTCGGCCTGCGGGTGACCGGCCACGGTGTGGCTCTTGACGGTGCGCCGCAGCAGGAGGGCGACGACCACGGCGGCCACAAGGGCGGCGACGCCGCCGCTGACCATGGCGAGGTGCATGCCGGAGGCGAAGGCGTCCCGCGCCTGGTCCACCAGCGACAGGTTTCCCGTGCTCTGCCCCACCTGGGCGGCTGCCGCGAGGGAGGAACGGGCGGCGTCCGCGACCGGGGCGGGGACCGCGCCGACGTCGAGGTGGCTGCGGTATCCGGCGCTCAGGACGCTGCCCAGCACCGCGATACCCAGCGCGCCGCCCAGTTCCCGGGACAGGTCGTTGACGGCGGAGCCGACGTTCTGCAGGTGCGGCGGCAGCGCGTCCGTGATGGCGGCGGTGGCGGGGGCCATGGCCAGTCCCATCCCCGCGCCCAGCGGCACGAGCCCGCTGACGAGCAGCCAGTACGAGCTGTCGGCGTCCAGCCGTGCCATGACGAACAGGCCCGTGGCGACCAGGAGCAGTCCCACGCTCCAGGGGCCGCGGGCGCCCCTTCGGGCGACGAGACGCGGGCTCAGGCGAGCGCTGGGGATCATCGCCGCGGACATCGGCAGCACGCTCACCGCGGCCACCAGGGCACTGTCACCCCGTACGAGCTGCAGATACTGCATGACGACGAAGATGAATCCGAAGAAGGCGAAGAACTGCAGCGTGATCGACAGCGATCCGGCCGCGAACGGCATACGCCGGAACAGCCTCGGGTCCAGCAGGGGGTGCGGATGGCGCAGCTCCCACGCCACGAACACGCCCAGCACCACCAGGCCGGCGGCGATGCCCACCAGGGTGCGCGGGCTCCCCCAGCCGTGCTCCGGCGCCTGGATGACCGAGAAGACCAGCACGCCCAGGCCCAGCACGGTCAGGACCGCGCCGACCACGTCGATGCGCCGGTTGTCGGGCTGCGCCGACTCCGGGACGAAGCGGTAGGTGCCGATCAGCGCCACGCCCGCCAGGACGACGTTCAGCCAGAACACCGAGCGCCAGGACCACAGTTCGAGGGCGGCGCCGGAGGCCAGCAGGCCCAGGACCGCGCTGGCCCCGGCCACGGCGGCCCAGATGCTGACCGCCCGTGCCTGCTGTGTGCGCGGGAAGGTGCTGGTGATGGTGGACAGCGTCGCCGGCATGATGAAGGCCGCTGCCACACCCAGCACGCCGCGCAGGACGATCAGGACGACGGGATCCGTGGTGAACGTGGCGGCCAGGGAGACTCCGGCGAAGGTCGCCAGGCCGCCGAGCAGCGCCTTGCGGCGGCCGAAACGGTCGCCCAGGGTCGCCGCGAGGAGCAGCAGTGCGGCGAAGACCAGGCTGTAGGCGTCGATGATCCACGACAGCTGGGTCTGGTCGGCGTGGGTGTCACGGGCGATACCGGGCAGGGCCACGTTCAGCGAGGCCATCGCCGAGACGACGGTCGCCAGTGCCAGACAGGTCACGAGCAGTACCGCGCCGTGACGCACGGCGGGCGCCGGGCCGTCGGGATGGTCTGAGGGGGTGAGCCCGTTCACGAGAGTTCCTTGGACGAATGATCCGAGACGGATGATCGGCTGGGCAATGCCGATTCGTGGATTCGTGCTGTTCACCAGCCTGCCGGTGGCCCTCTCGCGGGGAATGAGTAACGCGCACTCAATGCCGCTGAGCCTTGGTGGGCGGGGGCCGTGGAGGAGCCCGGCGGGCGGCGGGAAAGTCTGTGGAGGAGCCTGGCGGGCGGGGAGCCGAAGGATCTCGGCTCCTGCGCCGTCGCGGAGTCGCGCCGTCACGGCATCGCAGCGTCGCGGCTCACGGCGCCCGGTTCAAGGGCTCACGACCGCCCAGTGGCTGACCAGCCCGTCGCCGGCGGCGGCACCGGCGTCCACGGCCAGGGCGTCCACGATGTGGGTGCCGCGGCCGTGCTCGTCGGCGGGGCGGTCGGCGCCGTACTGGTCCTCGACGGCGCGGGGGCCACCGTCGGTGACCGAGACCAGAACGGCCTGATCGTCACAGTGGCCCAGGTTCACCGCGATCGGCGGCTCGGCGTAGTGGACCGCGTTCGTCACAAACTCGGAGACGACCATCAGGACGTCGTCCACCGTTTCCTCGTGGACGCCCCAGGCGCGCATCACCCTGCGTGCCGCGCTGCGCGCGGACGCAGGCGCCTGCGGACCGTGCTCCAGGACCAGTCGCCAATCGCCCGACGTCTCGCTCCCCGACGACGCTCCGGCCGTCGGGGAGACGAGGAGAGTCCGCGGCGAGTCGGCGGTGATGGTGGGGCACGTCATGGTGATCACGACCTCGGAGAGCTGCTGTGCGACTCTTCCAGGAAACGGCCGTGCGCCCCTTTCCGACTGAGAAAGCGGTACTCAAACCGCGCGGCCGAGCCGGCGGGGGGGCCGGGCTTCTCGCCCTGCGTACGGGCTCGGACCGTGTGCGGACCTGGTTACCCTTGCCGCGTGATCATGCCGACTCTCACCCCGATGGGGTTCACGCCGGACGAGATCGCCGAGGTCGTCGGCATCTACGCGAGCAACCCCGAGTACTGTCGCGGCTCCGGTGAGTACGACCCCGAGCGCATCGCACCCGAACAGGTCGAAGCCGATCTGCGCGAGGAGGCCGGGGGCGACGGGGGTCATGTCCTGCTCGCCCGTGACGCCGGGGGCCGGGCCGTCGGACTGGTCTGTCTGCTGGACCGGCACCCCAAGGACGGGTATCCCTGGATCGGGCTGCTGATCGTGCACGGAGGCCGGCGCCGCCGGGGCGTCGGCCGGCTGCTCGTGGCGGCTGTCGAGGAGCGGTTCCGTCGTCAGGGGCGGGACGGTCTCAGGATCGCCGTTCTGGAGAACAACCCCTCGGCCTCGGCCTTTTGGAGTTCACTCGGCTGGCGGGAGATCGACCGCCGCCGCGACATCCAGTTGGGCCGGCCCTGCATCGTGATGCACAAACCCCTGGCCTGAGCCGGGCACGCCGCCAACTCGGTCCGGATTAACGGCTCTTCGGCCGGGTGGCTACCGTTCGCCGGCCTGAGCGAGCTCTTGTGCGAGCCTGCTGGCGGCTCGGGTGAGCCGGATGTGGCGGCCGTAGGGCTGGAGTACGGCATGGCCGAGTGCCGTTTCCAGCTCGGCCAGTCGCCGGCACACCGCCAGTGGTGTCATCCTCAGCGCACCGGCGGCCCGCGACAGCGTCCCCTCGCGTTCCAACGCGTGCAGTATTTCCCGTTGTTCATCGCTGACCACGGAAGCCCTCCGGACAGCTCGACGAGAGTGCGGGAGGATCCAGGCGCTGTTTCCGGCGGTTGCGGAGCGGACTGCGGCCGAGCGGCGAGTCTTTGACACCGGCTCTTTGATACCGGCCGCGCCAGGGCACTCTCTATTCCGGACAGCAGCCTGGCAGGTGGCCTTGTCGCGAGGATGAGTATCCGGTGCTCACCAGCGGACCGGCCTCACCGGCCACCGCGGGTGGCGGACGAGCCCCTCCGGACCGGCCGCTACGGGTGGCGGACGAGCTCGATGAGACCCGAGGGTTCGCACCCTCGCACAGCTCTACTCGGCGTCGGGGCGTCCCACCTTGCGCAGCAGGTCGGCGAGTTGACCCTGCTCGTGGACCGAGAGGCGGTCCAGGTCGTCGGCGATGGCCCGGACGTAGGCGGGCATGGTCTCCTCCACCGCCGCGCGCCCGGACTCGGTGAGCTCGACCATGACCACGCGACGGTCATGGGGGGACTTCTCGCGGCGGACCAGGCCTTGTTTCTCCAGGTTGGAGATGACGACGGTGAAGTTGTTCGGGCTCTTCAGGTGCTTCTCGGCCAGGCGTCCGGCAGGCAGCGGGCCGACGTAGTAGAGGGTCTCCAGGGCGCCGAACTGGCTCGTCGTGAGCCCGGAGGCGAGCAGGGGGCCGCTGGTGCGCGCCTCCACCGAGGCGGCTGCCCGGATCAGTTTGATGAAGAGGTCCAGCGACCGCTTCTCGCGGGCGCTCCCGTCGTAGTGCGTGGGCATCGCACGCCCCCTCTCCGTCACTCTCCGCGCTCGTGGCCGACCCTACCGGTCTCCGAAGCCGTGCCGAAAACTCCCGGCACCGCGCCTGCGTGGTCGGCGAGATGAGTAGCGCTTGCTCAGCCGGGCGGTGGGGACGGCTGCCTAACGTCGGGGCATCCGCATCGGCGGACATCGAAAGGAGCTTTTCCATGAAGACCGGTTCGTACAACCACAACGAGATCGTCGTGACCGTCGACCTCGACGAGAGCCCCGAACAGGGCTTCGCCGCCGGGTCGATGAACCACAACGAGATCGTCTGGACCAACCACAACGAGATCGTCGTCGACGGCGGCGTGCGGGCCTCCGAGCCGGCGCCGAAGGACGTCGAGGCGGGTGCGACGCGTCGTGCCGGGGCGATCGGCGGCAACCACAACCAGATCGTGCTCCACCACGCCCCGCTCGGCGAGGCCGGCGAGTAGCGGGGATGGGCGGCCTCGGGACACGGACCAGGGGAAGAACTCCGTTCGGACTCGGCGTGCCGGCGGCGGGATTCCCGCCCGTCGCCATGCTGGTGCTCCTCGGCGAGTTCCTCTCCAACGTCGGTTCCGGGGCGACATTCCCCTATCTGGTCGTCTACCTCAACGACGTCTGCGGCCTGTCCGGCGGTCAGGTCGGAGCGGTTCTCGTGGTCCGCTCGCTGGCCGCCGTGGCCGGGGCCGTGGCGGGAGGCGCGCTCAGTGACCGGTACGGGGCGGCCCGTACCGTCACCGGGGTCGCCGCGGCCGCCGCTGCCGCCGCCGCTGTCATGGCCTGCGTCCGCGGGGGCGTCGTGGCGCCCGCGGTGGTGGCGGCCGTCGCCGGTACGGGCGCGGCGACGGCACTGGCGCCGGCGCTGGACGCGTTGCTGGCCCGCTCGGTGCCCGAGAACGCCCGGGAGAAGGCGTTCTCCTGGCGCAACACCGTCGTGACCACCGGGGCGATGCTCGGTGTCGCCGGTGCGGCCGCCGTGCTCGGCGTCTTCGGAACCGTCGGCGGACTGCGCTGGGTGTACGCGCTCGACGCGGTCTCGTTCGTCGTGCTGGCGGCGCTGGTGGGCCGGGTGGCCGGGCGCCGCCGGAGCATCGAAGTCCGCGCCCGGGCGCACGCCGCGGCCGAGCACCTTCCGGACCGGCACGGCCCCGGGTCCTCGGATCAGGGCTACGCGGCGGTTGCCCGCGATCCGGCCATGCGCCGGGTGTTCGTCTTCGTGCTGCTGGTGGTGGCGGCCGGGTTCGCTCAGCTTCAGATCGGCCTGCCGGCCGTGTCGGTGCTGACGCATGATGTCGACGGCCTCGGGTGGGTGTTCACCGCGAACATGCTCGTCGTCGTGCTCGTCCAGGTTCCCGCCCAGCGTGTTCTGACGCGGTTTCCCCGGCCGGTCGTTCTCGCGGGAGGAGCCGCCTGTATGGCCGGGGCCTGGGCGATCGTCGCCATGGACGCGGCCCCGGCCCCGGGTATCGCAAGCCTGCTCGCGGCGGCCGTGATGTTCGCCCTCGGGGAGATCGCCTACATGCCGGTCGTCACCGCGCTGGTCAACGACCTGGCGCCCCCGGGACTGGCCGGACGCTACAACGGAGCCCACACCCTGGCGTGGACGGGCGGCTTCGCGATCGGTGCGCTGGCCACCGCAACACTGCTGGGGGCCGGCTCCGTACGGCTGTTCTTCGCCGTCTCGGCCGCTGTTCTCGGCGTAACCGCGCTGGGTGCGCTGGGCGTTGCCCGCATTCTCCCCGAAGGAGCTCCGGATGACCGGCCGTGAACACGGTCCCGCCCTGCGGACGGCCGTGGAAGCCGCCGAGCGCGCGCTGGAGGTGGGCCGGGCGAACGAGGCGGAGGAACTGCTGCGCGCCGCGCTCGACGCCGACCCCTCCTCGGCACGTGCCCTGCGTACGGGGCTCTTCGGGGTGCGGGACATCGAGGTACGCGGCATGCTGGCCACCGCCTGGCGGATGCGGGGCAGATACCGGCACGCCGAACTGCTGCTGTCGTCGACGCTCGCCGCGGCGGAGAGCGCCACCGGTTCCTCGTCGCCGACCGTGGCGTGGCTGTGCAACGAGTGGGGTGTCCTGGGCAAGTACACCGGGGACTTCGAGGCCGCCAGGGGGCGCTACCTGCGGGCGCTGGAGATCTACGAGGAGGCGTTCGGGCCGGACCACGACACCGTGGCCATGGTGTGCCACAACCTCGGAGGGCTCGCCCATGCGCGCGGTGACGCGCGGGGCGGGGAACCGTGGGCCGCCCGCTCGGTGGAGATCCGTACCCGGCTGCACGGTCCTGACCACGTTCTCACGGCCCTCGACGCGGCGGCCTGGGCCGCTCTGCTGGAGGGATGCGGACGTCTTGAGGAGGCCGAGGGCCGGCTGCGCCAGGCTCTCGCCGTGTTCCAGGACGTCTTCGGCCCCGACAGCTACGACGTGGCCGTGACCCTGCACAACCTCGCCGCCGTCCAACACCGCCGCGGCGAACTCGACACGGCCGGCTCGTCCTACACCGACGCCCTGCGCCTCAAGGAGCACCTGCTGGGCACGGACCATCCCGACCTGGCACCGACCCTGGTGAACTTGGCGGCAGTCAGCGAGGCCCGCGGCGACCTCGGCCGTTCTCGAGCGCTGTACGCGCGCGTCGTCGAGCTTCTGCACCGCAGGGTCCACGCGACGCACCCCACTCTGAGCGCGGCCCGAGGAGCACTCAACCGGCTTGCCGTCCAGGGCGATTGAGGCCTGGGGTCCTCCTCCGAACGGCTCGCCCCCTCATCCTGGGGAGCCACCACGTTCACGCGGGAGTATCACAGAGAGTTACGGTTGCCTTCATGCATACGAGTACCGAGGCTGCTCCGGGGTTCACCTGGCGTCCGATCGACCGACCGGACCTGCCCGCATGGCTGCGCCTGCGTCAGGCGATCGAAGCGGTGGACAACGACGGAAGACACCCGTCCGAGGCGGAGCTGGCGCAGCGCTTCACGGACTCCTACGTCGACATGGCGCGCGGCAGCATGGCCGCGTGGGACGGCGAACGTATGGTCGGCCACCACTGGATGAAGGCGCGGACCTCGGCGGAGCCCTTTCACGACTTCTGGCAACTGGGCGGTGTGGACCCGGAGTACCGGGGCCTGGGCATCGGCACTCGTCTGCTCGACTGGGCGGAGCGGGCGGCCTCGCTGCTGCACAAGGAGCGCTTCCCCGGCGCACCGCTGGCACTGATGGACAGCTGCGCCATGGACAACGCAACGGCCGTCGAGTTGTTCCGGGCGCGCGGCTACGAGCAGGTCTGCTGGACGCATCACATGGTCGTGCCCAGGCTACGTGCCGCGCTCGCCGTGATGCCGGCGTCTCCGGCACCGGCGGGCGTGGCGTTTCACGCGGTCGGCGCGGAGCGCTCGGAGGACGCGCGTGCTGTCCGCAACGACTCGTTCCGGGACCACTTCGGCAGCACGCCCGCCACGGAGGAGACCTGGGCGCAGTTCACCGGCGGCCGGGCCTTCCGCCCTGCCAACAGCTTCATCGCCTGCGAGCGCGGCGAACCGCTGGCGATCGTGCTGTGCGAGGAGTTCGAGGCGCAGGAGAAGCTCACCGGGCAGCGAGACCTGTACGTCTCCGTCGTCGGCACCGCCCGCGCGGGCCGCGGCCGGGGTATCGCCTCCGCCCTGCTCGCGCACACGCTCCGCGTGGCGGGCGAGAACGGCTACGACAGCACATCCCTCGAAGTCGACGCGAACTCCCCGACAGGCGCCCTCGGCCTCTACGAACGCCTCGGCTACCAGGCGGACAAGACGTTCGCGCTCCAGCGACGATTCGTGCGGACGGTCCAGCCGGATGCCCATCCGGCGGAGTCCTCAGGTCCGTGGTCATAGGCGCTCTACCCCATGCCGACGTCGGTGGCGGCCGGCCGGACGGCAGGGAAGTGGACCGGGGTGAGCGCGTGCGGCGGGACTGCTCGCGCGGGCCGTCGGAGCGGGCTTCGACGATGTCTTCCTGCGGGTGTGCCCGGACAACGGCAGGGCACTCGGGTGCTGCCTGGGCGCGGGATTCGCGCTCGTCGATCCCGGCCTCGCGGAGGAGTGGAATGCCGCGCAGCCGGTCGGCTGCACCTGGTTGAGGAACGCGTCCCGCGGTAGCCCATGACCTGCGGACAGACTCGACGAAGTGTGCTCAGCAGCCGCGTACGAGCCGGAATTCGGCCAGGAGCAGGCCGGGGGCCGGCTGGACGGTGCCGACACGGGTGAAGCCGAGCCGTTCGTAGAGGGCGATGGCGGGCCGGTTGTCCGCGCCGGTGCTGACCAGCGCCTTGTCGCCGGGGGCCAGTTGAGCCAGCAGGTGGTCCAGCATCTTCCGTGCCAACCCGCGGCGGAACCATTCCGGGTCGACGCAGACGCGGTCGATGTCGATGCCGTCTGCCCCGGCCAGTCGTCGCCAGGCCACGAAGGCGGCGATCCGGCCGTCATGTGTGACCATCCCGAGCCAGCGCAACGGCTGCGCCCGCATCTCTTCCAGCGTCTCGGTGAGGGCTGGTATGCCGTCGAAGCCGATCAGTTCGGCCTCCACCGCGTACGAGCGCCGGCCGACCTGATGCACCCCGGCTGCCGTACGTGTGTCGGCCATGTCCAGTTCGCTGAGAAAGACGCTTGGGTCGACGGAGCGTCCGGCTCGCCGTTCCGTGTGTGCCACGAGGGTGGTCCAGAAACGCATCACGGCCGTTCTTTCGGGTCGGTGGTCTTCATGTCACCGGCAAGAATGCCCTGCCGGCGCCTCGGGGGCCTGAGTAGCGGCCACTCGTTCGTCTGGGGTCGTCCGTCGAGGCCGCTGTCGCCGGGCCGCGATCTGCCCGGCGCAAGGCCGTGAATTGCCCGGCGCGGAGCGTGTTTTCCGCTTCTCGCGGCCGGGCGGAATTCATTGAAGCGTGAGGCTGCCGGGCGGACGTGAGTAATTGCTGCCTATATCCGGGACAGGACGGGCCGGGCCGGTCGGGGAGGTCGGGTGTCTGATGGCTTCGGTGCCGGCACGGCCTCTGTCCTGACGTGTTTTCAGCCGGGATTCCGCTACCGCGGTCCCGAGTCCGCCCGGGGCATGGTCAGGGCGCGCAGCAGGTCTTCCACCGCTTGGAGGAGCGGGTCGCCGTCCCTGCCGGCGGAGCGGACGAGGGCGACCTCGACATCGGGCAGCGCGGGCAGTCCCTCGACCGCGGTGCCCGGCTCCACGTTCGCGGGGAGCAGCGCGGTGGCGCCGAGGCCCGCCCGCACCGCGGCCTGCACCCCGCTCATGGCGGTGCTCTCGAAGACGATCCGCCACCGGCGGCCCGCGCTCTCCAGGGCGTCGAGGACCGGTGCCCGCCAGCGGCACGGCTGGGAGAAGAGGACGAGCGGCAGCGGATCCTGGTCCCTGTCGAGATCGGGTGCCGCGGACCAGGTCAGCGGCAGGCGGGCCGTCCAGCGGGGCGTCTGGGCCAGGTAGAACGGGTCGCACAGGACCAGTTGGACACGTCCCTCGGCGAGGGCCTGTTTCATCAGTGGGCCGGGACCGGTGACCAGTTCCAGTGTCGCGTCCGGGTGCAGGGCACTGAAGTCGCCGAGCGCCTCGACCAGGGACGGCGTGACGAAGTCCTCCATCAGCCCGATGCCGCAGTGTCCGGCCACGTCCGGGCCGGCCGCCGCGACGGCCTGGGCCGAGAGGGACAGAATGCGTTCGGCGTAGGGCAGGAACACCTCTCCGGCCTTGGTCAGCGACACGCCCGTCGTGCCGCGGTCCAACAGCCGTCGGCCCACCGTGCGTTCGAGCCGCCGCAACTGGCTGCTGAGCGCGGGCTGACTGTGACCCAGGGCCGCGGCGGCACGGCTGATGCTTCCGGACCGTACGGAACTCACAAAAGCACGCAGCAGTGCGGTCTCGAGATCGGGGGCCATAACGACATGCTATGCCCCCTCTGTTCATGGGGAGGGTTCCGTTCCTTTCGGCCCCTGGGTAGCGTCGTTGTATGCACTACTTTCATGTCGACGTCTTCAGCGGAACGCCCTTCAGCGGGAACAGTCTTACCGTATTTCCCGGCGCGGCAGGTCTGAGCGGCTCCCAAATGCAGCGGATCACCGAGGAAATGCGGCACTTCGAATCCATCTTCCTGGAACAGGGGGAAGGCCGGGACGACACGTGGCGGGCCCGGGTCTTCGACCTCGCCGAGGAACTGGATTTCGCCGGGCACCCCGTCATCGGAGCGGCGAGCGTCCTGCACGCCCTGGCGGGCGGCGACGGCAGCCGGACCTGGTCGCTGGAGCTGAAGGCGCGCACCGTCGAGGTGGTCACCGAGCACCGCGGCCCCGGCCGGTACGCGAGCGTCCTCGACCAGGGCGCTCCACACTTCCTCGGCCGGCCCGAGCCGGATGACGTGGCCTCCTGGTTCTCCCTGGACGAGGCGGACCTCCACACGGAACTGCGGCCCGAGATCGTCTCGACGGGACTGCGGTACCTGATCGTGCCCGTACGTCCCGGAGCGCTGGCGCGGGCCCGGATCACCTCCGACATCGGGCGGCGACTGGCCGGGCTCGGAGCGCAGTTCGCCTATCTCCTGGACGCCGACGGTCTGGAGGGGCGGCACTGGAACAACGACGGCGTCGTCGAGGACGTGGCCACGGGCAGCGCCGCCGGATGCGTGGCCGCCTACCTGCGCCGGCACGGACGCCTCGAGGACGGCGAAGAGCGCACGCTGCGCCAGGGGCAGTACTGCGGCCGCCCCAGCGAGATGACGATCAGCGCCCGTGGCGAGACGGAGCACATCACGTCGGTACGGGTCGGCGGAGAGGTCGCCGTCGTCGCCCGCGGGCGCCTCGAAGGGCTCCCCCGGTGACGGGCGGGCCCGCGTACTTCGGCCCGCGGGAGATCCGCGCCGCGGTCGGCTATCCCGACGTCCTGGAACCCGTCGCCGCCGCACTGCGCGACTACAGCCGCGGTCTCGGCGACTCCCCCGTCGCGGTGTTCGCGCCGGCGGGCCGTGAGGGCGATGTGCACGTGAAGTCGGCGTGGCTGCCGGGGCGGCGGATCTTCACCGTCAAGGTCGCCTCCTGGTTCCTGGAGCGCGCCCGCCGCGGCGGGACGCCCGGCAGCGGGGTCGTCGCGGTGTTCGACGCCGAGACGGGAGATCTCCGGGCGCTGCTTGAGGACGAGCACCACCTCTCCGACGTACGGACGGCCGCGGCCGGTGCTCTCGCCGCCCGGACCATGGCACGGCGCGACTCCCACGTCCTCGGGGTCGTCGGCAGCGGCACCCAGGCCTACCTCCAGACCCTCGCCATCGCCGACGAACTCCCGCTGCGTGACGTACGCGTGTGGGGCCGGCACGCGTCCCGGGTGGAGAACCTCGCCCAAGCGCTGCACGCCAGGCGCCCCGACCTGCGGGTCGTCGCCGTGGACGGTCCGCGGGCCGCTTGTGAGGGCGCCGACGTCCTGGTGACGGCGACCTCCAGCACCGAACCCCTGGTCCACGCGGCCTGGTTGACGCCCGGAACACATGTCAACGCCGTGGGCGCCGACGATCCGACGAAGGCGGAACTGAGCCCCGAAGCCCTGACGCGGGCGGACCGGATCGTGGTCGACAGCCGCGAACTGACCGCGACACACGGGGACTTGTCGCGGCTCCCGACGACGGACCGCCGACACCACGCGGAGCTCGGCGAGGTCCTCGCGGGCACGGCGCCCGGACGCGCCGGCGACGACGAGATCACCGTCTGCAAGTTCGTCGGCCTCGGTGTCCAGGACCTGGCGGCCGCCGAGGTCGTCCTCGACCGGCTGGCCGGCCCTCACGCCCCCGAGGGGACCGCTCCCGCGCACGCGCGGGAGGTGCACCGCCGGCCGGACGCCTGAGGAACGCCGTCGGCACGCGAGCGGGCGACGGCTCACCCCGGCGGACACCGCACGCCCCACTCCCGCACGACCGCCGACGGCCGCCGATGGCCGTACGGGCGCAGACCCCACCGCGAGAGGAATCCGATGACCCTGCTGGACCTCGATGCCGTCCGTGCCGCCGCGCGGCGCCTGGACGGCGTCGCCCTGCGTACCCCGTTGCTGCCCGGCCCGTCGGCGGGTGACGCGTCCCGCACCCTCCTGCTCAAGCCCGAGAACCTCCAGGTCACCGGGTCCTTCAAGCTCCGCGGCGCCTACAACCGGCTGGTGTCGCTGTCCGCCGCGGAGCGCGGGCGGGGGGTGGTGGCGCAGTCGAGCGGCAATCACGGCAAGGCCCTGGCCTACGCGGGCCGGCTCCTGGACGTGAAGGTCACCGTGGTCGTACCGGACACCGCGGCACCGGTGAAGGTGGCCGCCATTCGCGGGCACGGCGCGAGCGTGCGCAGTGTTCCGGCCGCCGATCTGGCCACGGCCGTACGGGCGCTCGCCGAGGAGTCCGGTTCCGTCGTGGTGCCGCCGTTCGACGATCTCGGCGTGATCGCCGGGCAGAGCACCGTCGGTCTGGAGATCTTCGAGCAGACCGCGGAGATGGGCCTGACACCGGACACCGTCCTCGTCCCCGTGAGCGGCGGCGGGCTGATCTCCGGGGTCGCGGCGGCGCTCAAGCGGCTGCTGCCCGCGGTGCGTGTCATCGGTGTGGAGCCCGAGACGGCCGCCGACGCGCGGGAGAGCCTGCGCACCGGGCGGCGGGTGGCCTGGCCGACGACGCTGACGGGCCGCACCCTCGCGGACGGCATGCGCAGCGGCTCGGTGGGGGTGATTCCCTTCGCGCACATCCAGGAGTACGTCGACGACATCATCACGGTCTCGGAGAGCGAGATCCGGGAGGCCGTGGCCGTCCTGGCGCGCGAGAGCCGTGTCGTGGCGGAGCCCTCGGGTGCCGTGACGACCGCGGCCTTCCTCCACCACCGGGACGATCTGCCTCCCGGCGCGCTGCACGTCGCCGTCGTCAGCGGTGGCAACGTCGACCCGGACCTCCTGTCCCGCCTGCTCGCCCGGTACGGCGGCCCAGCTCACTGACAGGGCCGTGACGCCCGGGGCCGACGGCCCGCACCGGACGTGCGGGCCGCTAGTCGGCGGCCGCGGCCGGGAGCACCGCGCTGAGCGAGTACAGGATGGGCAGGTAGGTGTCGCTGAAGGGGAACCGGTACAGGCCGTCCGGCCCCTGGGGCAGGATGTGGCGCCCGTCGGTCTCGGTTTCGGTGTGTTCGCCGAGCCGTTCCACGACCAGGCCCGCCGAGGCGGCCGCCGTCACGATCTCGCCGACCGAGTACGGGTACTGCGTCGAGGCCTGCGGCTTGAGCGGGGCGTCGCCGTGGGCGTACGTGCCCGTCATCGCGTCGTGCTGCGGTGCGCCGCCGCCGTAGGGCCAGTCGGCCACGAGGGGATCGAAGGTGAGCACCGTCTGGAAGACGGGGTGGAGGTCCACGAGGACGAGCCGGCCGCCCGGCCGCAGCGCTGTCGCCGCGCCGCCCATCCACGCGTCCAGGTCCGCGATCCAGGACAGGACTCCGTAGGTCGAGACGACCAGGTCGAACCCGCCCCTGAGGTCATCCGGCAGACGCTGGGAGTCCGCTTCGACGAACTCCGCGGGCAGACCGGCGCGCCGGGCCAGCTCCCGCGCCCGCGCGATCGCCCTGGGCGAGAAGTCCACGCCGGTCACGCGCGCGCCCAGGCGGGCCCAGTTCAGGGTGTCCATCCCGAAGTGGCACTGGAGGTGGAGGAGGTCCTTGCCGGCCACGTCGCCCGCGAGTTCCCGCTCGATCCCGCGCAGTGTCTGCCCGCCGGCGAGAAAGGACTCCACGTCGTACGACCGGTCGCCGGGGTCCGTTCCGTGGAACTCGGCGAGGTTGTCCCACAGGGCCCGGTTGGCCACGAGCCCGTCCTCGGCCGGCGCACCGTCCTCGCGGACATGCGCGCCGTCGGAATTCTCTTCGGCAGCCATGGAAGACCTCTCTTTCCCACTTTCGGTGTTCACGGTTTCGAAAGCGGCGGATGATGCGCGGCTTTCGAGTGCGGAGTTCTCAGGTATTCGGTGAGGGCTCGCGGTGTGCCGGGAGAGCAGGTGAAACAGGTGAGACAGGCCGTCAATTGTTCGGCCTTTCCTCTCCTCAGGCAGTGACAGCCAGAACGATCTTCCCGGTCGTTCGTCCCTGCTCGCCCAGGCGGTGGGCGTCGGCCACCCGTTCCAGCGGAAGGACCGTGTCGACGTGGACGTCGAGCAGGCCGTCCCCGGCGAGGGAGGCCAGCGACTCCAGATCGGCCCGGTCGGGTTCCACGAGCATGAAGTCCGCCCGGAGGCCGTTCTCCACGGCCCACTGGACCGCCCCCGCGTCGGCGCCGTTGAGCGCCACGATCCGGCCCTCGGGCGCCAAGGTGCCCGCCAGTTCCTCGATCTGCCCCGCGACCGTGGCGAGGAGGACGTCCACGTCCGCGGCCTGTGAGCCCACGTCCGCGGTCCGGTAGTCGATGACCTCGTCCGCTCCGAGTCCTCTGACGAAGTCGTGTTTGGCCGCGCTCGCGGTGCCGATCACGTACGCGCCGCGGGCCTTGGCGATCTGGACGGCCAGGTGTCCCACGCCTCCGGCCGCGGCGGGAATGAGAACGCGCCGGCCGGCGGCGATCCGGGCCACGGTGACAAGGGCCTGCCAGCCGGTGAGGCCCGCGAGGGGCAGTCCGGCGGCCTGCACATGGCTCAGGCGGGACGGCTTGAGGGCGAGGTGTCGCGAGGGAGCGGTCACATAGTCCGCGTACGCCCCCGCTTCCGAGGGGAAGCGGGGCATGCCGAACACCTGGTCCCCCGCCTTGAAGCGGGTCACGCCCGCTCCCACGGCCGCCACCACCCCCGAGACGTCCCAGCCGACCGAGAAGGGCGGATCCCCCAGGCCTCCGGCGGTGCGCATCTTCCAGTCGACGGGGTTCACCCCGGCGGCCTTCACCTCGACCAGCACCTCTGTGGGGCCCGGTTCCGGCACCTCCGCGTCAACGACCTCCAGGACGTCCGGGCCGCCGAGTCTGTTCTGTATCACTTTGCGCATCATCAATCGATATCAGGTCCCGTCCGGTGAACGGATGAGTAATGCGTGCTCATGAAACGGCGCCGGCTTCCTCCGGAATCGGGGCCGTGTCGACACATGGGACCAGCCGTTTCCCGGACACGGTCCGCCCGTCGGTTGATCCTTAGGATCGCCCCATGCCGAACGAGGAGCCCGTGGCCCCGCGCCGCGCGGAGAGGCGGGCCGGCGCGGGCCGGTCCGCGCGCCGGGTGCGCCGGCTCGCCGTCGTCGCCCTGCTGATGGCCGCGGTCAACCTCCGGCCCGCGGTCACCAGCCTGGGTCCCGTGCTCGAGGAGGTCCGTGCCGGCCTGGGGACCCCCTTGGCTCGCGCTCGCCCGCCGCCCTGCCGCAGCCGCGCCGGACACCGGCCCCGGTTCCCCGGACGTGGCACCGCGTCCCAGGACGCGGCTCACCCGCGACCCCACCGCCTGGGCCCTCACCGTCTACTTCGGACTCCAGGCCACCGCCGCGTACGTCGTCATCGGCTGGCTCCCGCAGATCTTCCGTGACGCCGGTCTGTCCGCCCAGACCGCGGGACTGCTGTTCGCCGTCACCTCCGTGCTCGGTGTCCCGCTGTCGTTCGTGCTCGCGGCCGTCGCCGGACGACTGCGCAGCCAGAGCGGGGTCGCCGTCGGCATCGGGCTGTTCGGGATCGCCGGATACGTCGGGCTGTGGGCCGCGCCGGCCGCGGCCCCCTTGCTGTGGGCGGTGCTCCTCGGCGTCGCCAACTGCTCGTTCCCGCTCGCCCTGACGATGATCGGCATGTGCGGTCGCGACAGCGGCACGGTGATCCGTCTGTCGGCGTTCGCCCAGAGCGCCGGGTACCTGCTGTCGATCCCCGGCCCCATCCTCGTCGGAGCGCTCTACCAGCACAGCGGGAGCTGGCGGGCCCCGCTTGTCTTCATGACGCTGCTGATGCTCCCTCAGCTCGCGGCCGGCCGGCTCGCCGGCCGCGACCGTCAGATCGGCTGACCACCGCCTACCAGCACGCCTCGGGCAAGAACCCGGTACGGCCTCAGTGCTGGTTCCGCGGCTTGGGTGACCAGGCCTTGCCCTTGCCGGCAGGGCGGGAGGTGGCGCCGGCCCGGGTGAGGAGTGCTTCCACGTCGGTGACGGAGTGGCCGGTGAGCGCGGCGTACTCGAGTGAGGTTCCGGTCCCGAGCCGGTAGGTGGCTTCGTCGAGGGAGGAGACGGCGGGCCGGCGGGTCGCGCCCGACACGGTCAGGAAGGTGTTCTCCAGGCGCTCCGGCTGGATCCAGCCGTGCAGGACGACGCGGCCGTCGGGGCCTTCGAGGATCAGGGTCGGGAAGCCGCGGGCGCCGAGTTCGTGGGTGCGGACCAGGTCGCGTTCGAACTCGGAGACGGCCTCGCCGTTGTCGATCAGACGGCGGTACGACGCCACGTCCAGGCCGAGTTCCACGACCAGCGTCTCCAGGAGTTCGGGGGCGGCGATGTTGCGGCCGTCCAGGAAGAGTTCCTCACGGAGGCGGCGCAGGTAGGTCTCCTCGTGTTCGGGGGCCAGCAGGCGGACGGCGGCGAGCGCGATGCTCGGCGGGTACGAGGAGTCGATGGGGTCGCTCCGCCAGACGGAGGAGTTGATGGGCTGGCCGGAGATCTCGGCGAACTCGTCCCAGTGGTGGGCGACGTCCTCGGGGCGGCGGATGCCGTTGCCCGCGTCGTGGAAGCCCTGCCAGCCGCGCAGGAGTCCGCCGTAGACATGGCGTACGTCGATGAGGTCGCGGTAGCGCTCCGTGAGCGAACGCCAGGCGGGTTCGAGGATCCAGCAGGCCGAGCAGATCGGGTCGGTCACATAGGTGATGCGCGTGAGGCCCGTCCCGGGACCGGGACGGTCGGCGGCCGCACCGGGAAGGGCCGCGCTGTCGCCGGGCAGGGCGCAGACACCCGACTCGAGATCGCACACACCTGCGGCGAGGGACTGGTCTGTCTGGCTCATGGTGTCTCCAAGGACGTGTTCGGGCTTGCCGCCGGGGAGGCGGGGGCTTGGGCCGGGGTTGGGACCGGGGCTTGGACCGGGGCTTGGTGATGGAGGGGGCGGGTGGGTCAGTTTTCGGGGAGGAAGACCTTCTCCATGCCGTCCTGGAGGCCCTTGACGAAGGTCTCGTCGTCGTGGGAGACGGGGCCCTCGGGGCTGAACAGGGCTTCGCCGTGGAGCGGGAGGGTGTCCCACGTGGCGGCCAGGGCGCGGGCCCGGTCCTCGCCGAAGAGGTGGGTGACCAGGGCGATGGTGCTGGGGTGGACGGTGGCGGCGCCGCCGGCGGTGAAGATCTTCGCGTCGGGCAGCAGCGACCAGGCGCGGCGGGGCTCGGCGATGTCGGCGCCGAGTTCCCTCAGGCGCCGGCCCAGGACGGCCGCGGCCTGGAAGCGGGTGCCGTCGAGGATCCCGGAGCGGAAGACGACGCCGACTCCGGCGCAGTTGGCGGCGACCCAGCGGCCCTCGTCGTGGTGGGCGCGGATGAAGTCGAGGATCTGCGGGTCGCGGGAGGCGGCGCCGCCGCCGATGCCGCCGGGGATGTAGAGGAGGTCGTAGCGGTCCTGGGGCGAGACCTTCTCGGTCTGCAGCTGGGCGCCCATGTGGGTGGTGACGGTGCCTCCCTCGAAGCTGCCGAGGGTGACCTCCAGGGTCTCCCCCTGCCCGCTGAGGTCGTAGGCGAGGGCCTTGAACAGTTCCCAGGGGGCGAGGAGGTCCTGCTCGCCGGCGTTGGGGAAGGCGAGGAAGAGAACCTTCTTGATGTCGCTCACGGTGTGCTCCTTGTGTGGGCCGGTTCGGGTGAGTCACCCCGTACAACATACTCATGGTTCATGACTATTCCAGTTGGAAGGAAAAGTTTTGAGGATGGTGCCGACCGCGACCGTGGAGAGCGGAGGGCGGAGGGCGGACCGCGCCATGAGCCGGCTTCCGCGGCTGCCCGGGCGGGCGTTCAAGCCCGTCGGGCCGCGGCCGCGTCCGGAGCACGAAGGGGCACCGCATCCACCGGACGTCTGCCCGGGGGGGGGCGGGGGCCCGCGCCCCGCGCGCCCCCCCCCCCCGCCGCAGAGGGCCGGGGGCGCACCGGGCGGCGCGCCGCGCCGGCGCCGTGGTG
>NZ_JBHYXD010000027.1:69308-77135 GCF_042751995.1 Streptomyces sp. NPDC059371
TGCGGGCGGGGCTCTATCTCCCGCCCGGGGGCCGCGGCGCCCCCACCCCGTCTCGCGCGCACCACCCCCCCCACGTCTCGCCGGGGTTGTGGGCCGCCCCCCCCCCCGCGGCGCCGGCGTCCCCACGCCGAGGGCTCGATCGGCGCGGGCGGAACAGGGTCGGCCCGGCGCTGCGGCCGATGTCGCCGAGCAGCTCTCTGCCCGATGCGGATGGGGTCCGATCGGGCAGTTCCTCCACGGTCGATGCTGGCCGGGCCGGGCCTCGCGATCGTGAGCAGACGGTACTCATGTTCCAGGCGGGACGAAGGCGCCCACCCCGGAGGTCACCTGTTCAGGATCGTGAGGGTGGGGTGGTCGGGCCGGACCGAGGCGGTGCGGACGGCCCGGGCACGGGTCTCCAGGGTGCGGGCGTCGTCCATGGCGCCGCGGGCGCGGTGGAGGTCGGCGAGGTTGGCCAGGACGGGGGCGAGGTCGGGGTGGTCCGGGCCGGGTTCCGCTTCCATCGCGTGCAGCGTCTGCCGGTAGAGGGCATCGCTCAAGCCGAGCCGGGGTGCGATGCCCGCGGGTCATCTCGGGGCGCCCGGCCCGGACTTCGCCATCGTCACACCGTGAGCCGGCGGACGTCGGTACGGGCCTGGTCACCGGGCGCTTCTTCATCCCGGCAGGCTTCCGGCGGACTTCCGGCAAGCTCCCGGCGGGCCCCTACGATGGACCGGATGGTCCATTCGCAGGAGGTGCGGAACGTGCGCGGTGAGCTGACGGCCAAGGGGAAGGCGACGCGGGGGCGGATCGTCGAGGGGGCCGCGGCGGTACTGCGGGAGAAGGGCGTCGCCTCGGCCACCCTGGACGACATCATGGTGCGGACCCGCAGCAGCAAGAGCCAGCTCTTCCACTACTTCCCGGCGGGCAAGGACGAACTCCTCGTCGCGGTGGCCCGGTTCGAGGCGGAGCAGGTCCTGGAGGACCAGCAGCCCTACCTGAGCCGCCTGGACTCGTGGGAGGCCTGGAGCCAGTGGCGGGACGTGGTCGTCAAGCGCTACGAGGACCAGGGGGACCAGTGCCCGCTCGGGTCGCTGTTCCTCCAGATCGGACGCTCGACCCCCGGGACGCGGGCGATCGTGGTCGAGCTGATGCGGCGCTGGCAGGAGAGCCTCGCGGCGGGCATCAGGGCGCTCCAGGCGTCCGGCAGCCTGCCCGCCGACCTCGATGTCGACCGGCGGACCGCGGCGCTGCTGGCCGCGATCCAGGGAGGCGTGTCGATCCTGCTGTCCACAGGACGCTCCACCCACCTGCGCGCCGCCCTCGATCAGGGGATCGATGACCTGAGGCGTGCGGCACGGGCCACGGGATGACCCGCGTTCCGTGGACTCTTCCGCGCGGCTGCCGGGCCGAGATGCGCGGCGGGTGTCAGGCGGCGACGACCGCGACGGTGGTGCGGCCGCCGTCGACGTCGAGCACGATGCCGTGCACGAAGGCGGACTCGTCGGCCGCCAGGTACACGGCGGCGTCCGCGATCTCCTCGGGCCTGCCCATCCGATGCGCCGGAGTGCCCTTCATCATGGCCTCGGCGGGGTGTTCCTCTCCCGGGTCCGGCGTCAGCACAACGCCCGGGGAGATGGCGTTCACGCGGACGCCCTGAGGCCCGAACTCCGCCGCCCAGGCCCGGGTCAGCGTCTCCATGGCCCCCTTGGTGGAGCTGTAGAGGGCGCCGACCGGGATCCCGAGGCGTGCGATCCAGGAACCCAGGTTGATGATCGTCCCGCCGCCGGCCTCGACCATGGCGGGGGCGACGGCCGCCGTCAGGAAGAACGGGGCCTTGACGTTGACCGCGTAGACCTGGTCGAAGGTCTTCTCGTCGGTCGCCGCCGGGAGTCGACGGGGTAGATGCCGGCGTTGTTGACCAGGATGTCGATCCGGCCGCCGAGGACGCGGGTCGCGTTCTCGGCGAGACTCTGCGAGGCCGCGGCGGTGCCGTCCAGGTCGGCCTGCACGAAGTCGGCCCGTCCGCCGTGCGCCCGGATCCCGTCGACGACCTCCTCGCCCCGTTCGGCGCTCCGGCCGGAGACCGCGACGTGCGCCCCCTGGGCGGCGAAGGCCTCCGCGATCGCCCTCCCGATGTTGCTGGTCGCTCCGGTCACCAGGGCGGTCCTGCCCTCAAGCCGCATCGACATGATCCACTCCGTTGCGTTTCGTTGTTCACCGTGGACCCGGACGGCCGGACGGCAGTGCCGTCGAACGGCGGCGCTTTCGGCCGAACGGGGCCCTGACCCGCAGGGCATGTGCGTCAACGTACGACCGAGAAAATGGACCAGCAAGTCCAAAGCGAGGGGGCGGGCCCGATCACCGGTTCCTGGGCGGCCTCGGCGAAGACCTGTGCGGCGACCTGGTAGCCCTCGAAGGCGCGCGCGGCTCCCGCGTACGCGGCGATCTGGATGAACACCTCGGCGATCTCCTCGGGCGTGGCACCGTTGTTCAGCGCGATGCGGAGCTGTCCGCGCAGGGGTTCCAGGGTGCCGAGGACGGCGGCGATCGTGACGGAGACCAGGGCCCGCGTGCGGGTGTCGAGGACCTCGCCGCGGGGCCATGCGGCGCCGAAGGTCTGCACGGTGGCGAGCCGCTTGAAGTCCGCCCCGTTGGCGGGCTCACCGGCGGTGGGTTCGAGGAACCTCTCCAGCGGGATGCCGAGCAGGTGTTCCGCGTGGGCGAGCGCCTCGGCGTAGCGGTCTTCTTCCTGGGGGGTTGCCATGGTTCCCGACCTCCAGGGGAAATTGATCCGGGCACGCGGCTGATCGTCCGCTGGTGGTCGACGGAGCGGCCGGCCTCTCCCTGTTGACCTGGGTCAGTAGCCGGTGCCGCGCTTGACCTGGGTCCGCTCGGTCCCGTGGGTCGCGCCCTTGGCGTCCAGCGTGCGGCACGCGTCGGCGATGTCCTGGCCCAGGCGGTCGATCTGCTCGCGGCTCATGGTCTCCTTGACCAGGGCGCGCATGATCTTCACCCGCTCCGCGTTGGGCGGGAGCGTGTACGCCGGCACCATCCAGCCCCGCTCGGCCGAGAGCTGCCAGGCGATGTCGGACTCGTCGTAGGCGTGCTCGCCGGCGAGGCGGAAGGCGACCAGCGGCAGTTGCTCGAGATCGCTGCCGATCACTTCGAAGCGGCCGCTGTCGCGCAGGTTGTCCGCCAGTGCGCGGGCGTTCTCCTGCATCATCTTCATCACGTAGGTGTAGCCCTGACGGCCGAGGCGTACGAAGTTGTAGTACTGCGCGAGCACCATCGACGCGCCGGTGGAGAAGTTCAGCGTGAACGTCGCGTCGGTCTTGCCCAGGTAGTTCTCGTAGAAGACGAGGTCCTTGGCCAGGTCGGACTCCTCGCGGAAGATCAGCCAGCCGATGCCGGGGTAGACCAGGCCGTACTTGTGTCCCGAGACGTTGATGGACCGGACCTGTTCGAGCCGGAAGTCCCATTTCGAGTCCGGGTAGAGGAAGGGCCACACGAAGGCGCCGCTGGCGCCGTCGACGTGGATCGGGATGTCGAGGTCCCGCTTCTTGCGGATGTCCCGCAGGAGTTTGTCGATCCCGACAACGTCGTCCTTGTGGCCGGTGAACGTGGTGCCGAGGACGGCGACGACACCGATCGTGTTCTCGTCGAGGTGGGGTTCCACGTCCTCCGGGCCGATCGTGTACTTGCCCTCGGCGAGCGGTACGATCCGCGGCTCGACGTCGAAGTAGCGGCAGAACTTCTCCCACACGACGTGGACGTCTCCCCCGAAGATCAGGTTGGGCCGGTCGGTGGACAGGCCGGCCGCCTGGCGGCGCTCGCGCCACTTCCACTTCAGCGACAGCGCGCCGAGCATGATCGCCTCGGACGAGCCCTGGGTCCGGCAGCCGGCCGTCTTGCCCGGCGCGTGGAAGAGGTCGGCGAGCATGCGCACGCAACGCTGCTCGATCTCGGCGGAGATGGGGTACTCCGCGTGGTCGATGAAATTGCGGTGGAGGTTCTCGGCGATCAGCCGTTGCGCCTCCGGCTCCATCCAGGTGGTGACGAACGTGGCGAGGTTGCGCTGCGGGTCGCCCTCCATGGCCAGATCCACGTCCACGAGCCTCATCGCGTCCGTCGCGGCCATGCCTTCCTCGGGGAAGGTCTCCGCGGGGGCGGGCTTGGTCAGGAACCGGTTACCGAAAAGAGCAGCATCGTCACGTTTAGTCATAAAATGATTCAAGCAGCGCCGGAGTCTGCCACGGGCGAGGGACACACCAAAAGAGGGCGACGGCCCTCGCGGTCAGTTCGGGGCGGGCCAGGCCTTCAGGAGTCCGCGGGCGGCTCCGCTGTTTCCGAGCCGGTGGACGGCGACAGCGGCGGGGCGGACGGTGAAGGCCTCGAACGGTGGGTACGACGTCCGGATCGGCCGGCCGCCGCGCCGTTCGCGGTCAGTCGTCGATCGCCTCGTAGACAGCGGTCCAGAAGTCGTGCCACATCGGCAGTCTCTGGTCCCCCGCGTGGGCCCGCTGCATGACGAAGATCGCCGTCATGTCCTCGGCGGGATCGTTGTACCAGGCGGTGCCGTACAGACCTGGCCATCCGTAGCTCCCGACCGAGGGGCCCAGGTGCGTACGGCGGGTGCGCACCGACATCCCGAAACCCCAGCCCATCGTGTCGAAGTACCCCGGCCAGAACCCGGAGACCGCCTTCTGCGCCGGTGTCAGGTGGTCGCTCGTCATCAGCGTGACCGACGGCCGCGAGAGCACCCGCTCGCCGTGACGGTGGCCGCCCGCAAGCAGAGTCGAGGCGAAGGCGAGGTAGTCCTCGGCGGTCGATACGAGCCCGCCGCCGCCTCCTTCGAACACCGGCGGCCGGCTCCACCGCCCGTCGGGGCCGTCCTCGACCACCTGCTCACCGCCGGCGTCGTCGTCGCGCTCGTACGCCGTCGCCAGCCGGTCGGTGCTCTCGCCGCCCACGCTGAAGGCGGTGTCCTTCATGCCGAGCGGATCGCAGATCCGCTCGCGCAGGGCGTCCCCGAAAGACATGCCTGTCGCCCGGGCGATAAGCACGCCGGTCACGTCGGCGGCGGTGTCGTACATCCAGCGCTCACCCGGGTGATGGACGAGCGGAAGCGCGCCGAGCCGGCGCACCCATTCGTCCGCCGGCGGCCTGCCGAGTGCGTCCAGCGCGTCCGCGATCGGGACCGTTCCCGGTTCGGCGGGGACCATGCCGGTGCCGAGGGTGTAGGTCAGCAGATCCCGCAGCGTGATCGGGCGTCCCGCCGCAACGGTGTCGTCCAGTGGTCCGTCGGGATCGGCGAGCACGGTCATGTCCGCCAGCTCCGGGAGGAGATCGTCGACGTGGTCGTCGAGGCGCAGGGTGCAGTCCTCGACGAGCGTCATGGCACACGCGGCGACGACCGGTTTCGTCATCGAGGCCATGCGACAGATCGTGTCGCCCGCCATCGGCGTCTTCGAGCCCGCGCCATCGAACGCGAGCGTGCCCGTCGCTTCGATGTGCACCTGGCCGTGCCGGGCGAGGACGACCACCATCCCGGGGACGAAGCCGGCCTCGACGTGACGCTCGGCCAGTTCCCGCACCCGGAGCAGCCGTTTCGACGAGAAGCCACCAGTGGTCACCTGTCTCCTCCTCAGCCTCGGCCCGTCGGCAACGTACACGCCGCGCCCTGGCCTCACGCTCCGGGAGACGGGGCCGCGCCGCTTCGTCCATGGACTACTTGCTGACGGCGAAGCGCATCAGGGCATGCTCGTCCCCCTGCTTGATCTTCCCCGTCGTATTGATCACTTCGAGCTTCCAGCCGGTGTCGACCCGCAGCGCCTTCGCCACGGCGCAGCCGTTGTCCTGGGTGAGCAGGCTGGGCCAGATGTCGGCGACCTGCTGCGAGCTCCCGCCGGTCGCGTCGTACACCTTGAAACTGATGTTGCGCGCCTTCTCGAAGGCGCTGCCCTTCTTGTACGCGGCGGCGACGAACACGATCGACGTGATGTGGGGCGGGATCCCGGCGAACTCGACGGTCACCGTCTCGTCGTCGCCGCTCCCGTGCCCGGTCTGGTTGTCGCCGCTGTGGACCAACGAGCCGTTGCCCATGGGGTCGAGGGAGTCGAGGCCGGCGAGGCGCACCGGGTCGCGGCCCTGCATGGCGATGGCGATCAGGTCCAGGTCGGTGCCCGACTTGCGGCGCAGTTTGCCCAGCACCCCGCCACTGCTGCCGGCCGTGGGGTCCCAGGACACACCGATGGACAGATGGGTCACTCCGGCCAGGTCCGCGGGGCCGTCTTCCTTGGTCAGCGTGATCATGTCTGAGCCGTTCCTCTCGATCAGGGGTACAACAGGCAGAGTTTGCCCGGGCCCTGGTTGGTTCCACAGATGCGGGGTCTTCTTCGGCGGTGAGCGCCGAGCCGTCAGTGGGGTGTGCGGGGGCGCTGAGGGTTTCGGCGTCGGCGGTGTGCGTGCGTCACCGGCGCGGTGTCCTCTCGGCCGGTGAGGCCGTCCAGGCGGCTCACCCGTGGCCGTATTCGATCGATGCACGGTCCGAGGCGACCGCATCTTTCCGGAGGCATATTCGGCGGGGTGCGCTGCTCTCAGCCTTGCGCGGGCCATGTCATGCCCCTTATAACCGTCCGTGCAGGCATCGGTGGGGATGGCCGGAAATGGCAGGTGCCGTCGGCCAGGGGGATCCTCAGCTCCGCCGGGATCAGCAGCAGCGTCCGCCGACCCACGGAGACCCGAGGACATGACCGACAACGCCTTTCGCGATGCCATGACCCGCCTCGCCGTCGACCCGGCCTTCAGGGCCGAACTCGACGGTGACACCGAGGAGGTGGCCCGAAGACTGGGTCTGACACCCGCGCAGGTCGGCGAGCTCCGCGCCCTGCGCGTCGAGTCCGGCACCGTCGGGGGCCCGGCCGCACTCGATCCGCGCCTGTCCAAGTCCTCCCTGTTCTTCGGGAGCGCGGCACACGCACTGGCACACCATGACGCTCCGGATGTCCCCACCGACCATGTGGCGGGGGATTCTGCCTCCGTCGACCACACGCCTGACCAGCCTTTCCCCGTTGCCGGCCACGAGAGCGCCGGCGGCTTCGACGTCTCCGCCACCGGCGCTCAGAGCCTGCTCGGCGGAGGGCTGGGCCAGGGAGCGCCGGCCGATGTGGGCGGCGGATTCGGTGAGTTCGGGGACGGCGGCCTCGGTGGCGGTGGCGGTGGCGGCTTCGGTGAGTTCGGTGACGGTGGTGCCGGATCCGGTGGTGGCTTCGGCGACGGCGGGTTCGGGGACGGCGGCCTTGGTGGCGGTGGTGACTTCGGCGGCTTCGGTGGCGGCGGGACCGATGGCGGCTTCGGCGGCGGGTTCGGTGACGGCGGCTTGGGCGGCGGTGGTGCCGACGGCGGGTTCGGTGGCCTCGGTGACGGCGGCTTCGGCGACGGTGGCCTTGGGGGCGGCGGCGGGTTCGGCGACGGTGGCTTCGGCGGCGGCGGTGGCGGGTTCGGTGATCTCGGGGGTCACGGCGGTGGCTTCGGTGGCGAAGGCGACGGTGACGGGCACTTCGGGCACGGCGGCATCTACGACCGCGGCGAGGACGGCGGCGGGGACAGCGGTGGCGGTGAGGGCGGCGGCGGAGACAGCGGCGGCGGTGGCGGCGGCGATCAGGAGAACACCGGACGCCGGCCCGGTGGCGGCGAGGGCGGCGGGAGCGGCGGCGGAGAAGGTGGCGGGGGCGGCGGTGAAGGCGGTGGCGGGGGCGGGGGCGGGGGCGGCGGGGGGGGGGGGGGCGCGCGCCGCCGGGGGGGGGGGGGGGGGGTGGGCGGGGGGTTCGGGGGGGGCGCCGGCGG
>NZ_JBHYXD010000027.1:77145-82147 GCF_042751995.1 Streptomyces sp. NPDC059371
CTCCGGTGGTGGTGAGGGCGGCGGCCACGGCGGTTCCGGTGGCGGTGACGGCGGGGGTTCCGGGGGCGGCGACGGCGGAGGCGGCGAAGAGGGTGGCGGGCACGGTCACGACGGCGGCTCCGGCGGCGAAGGTGGCGGTGGCGGTGGCGGTGGCGACCAGGAGAACACCGGGCGGCGGCCCGGCGGCGGCGGTGGTGAGCCCGGTGGCGGTGACGGCAGCGGTGGCGGGGGCGGTGATCAGGAGAACACCGGGCGCCGGCCCGGCGGCGGCGGTGAACCCGGCGGAGGCGACGGCGGGGGTGGCGAAGGCGGCGGCGGGGGCCGCGCGGGTGTCCTCGGCGGTGCCGAGCGCGTGCGCGGCGGTGTGAGCGCCCCCGGCCTCGACGGCGTCTCCACCCACCTCTCCCCCGCCGCGCCCGATACCGACGGCGGCTTCTCCGGCGGAACGTCTCTCAGCGGCTCCGGCGCGGGCTGAACCGGCGCATGCTCTGCCACGCCTGCCGCGTCCACGTGCGGCGCGACTTCCCGTACTGCCTGTACTGCGGCACCCTGCGCCGCGGCGCGGCAACGACGTCGTACGCCGCGCCGCACCTGCGCGGCCTCGACGACCCCGCCCTGCTCGTCCCGCTCACCGGCCCGGTCACCACGCTGGGGCGGGGCGCGGACAGCGACGTCGTCGTGGCCGACGCCAGCGTGTCGCGCCGCCACGCCCGGATCGTCCGTACGGAGTCGGGCTTCCGGATCGAGGACCTGGACTCGTTCAACGGCACGGCCGTCGCGGGCGTCGACCTGCACGGCGGCGCGGCCCACCTCGCCGACGGCACCGAGCTGTCCGTCGGCGACGTACGCCTGGTGTTCGAGCAGCCCCGCGAGGCCCACATCGGCCAGCGCACCCAGGTCGTCGGCACCCAGCTCACCCAACTCCCCACCGCCGCGCAGGAGGAGGCGGCGCCGGAGGCGAACGGACCGCTCACCGCGCGCCCGCGCCGCCGCTCCGGCTGGGCACTCAAGCAACTGCCCGCCGACCGAGGCGAGGCCCGCTGGGTGCTCAACAACACCCGCACCGGCAGGTATCTGGAGCTGGACGAGCGCCAGGTCTTCCTCTGGAACGCCGCCGACGGCGAGAACACCGTACGGGACCTGCTGTTCGCCTACGCCGACCGCTACGGCGAACTCGCCCTCCCGCGCATCGAGTCGGCGCTCGCCGCATTCGCGGACGCGGGACTGCTGCGCGGCCTGCCCGGCCGTCCCGAGGAGGCGCAGCGGAGGGGTTGGCGGCGGGTGGGGCACGCCGTGTACCGGGCGCTGCTGAAGCTGGAGATCTCCGTCCCCGGCCTCGACCGGGTGGTCACCCGTCTCTACCAGGCCTTCGGGTGGCGGCTGTTCACCCGGACCGGCGTGACGCTGGTGTGGCTGTCGGTGGCCGGCGGGCCGGTCGCGTTCTTCGTCGCCCAGGGCCGGCAGCATCTGCTGGACTTCGGCGGGGCGGGCGTCTGGGGCCCGGTGCTCCTGGCCACCGGATACATATCCGCCCTGGTCGTCCACGAGTTGACGCACGCACTGGCCGTGAAATCGTACGGCCGCAAGGTCCGGCGCGGCGGGTTCCTTCTCATGATGGGCATGCCGTTCGCGTTCGTGGACACCAGCGACATGTGGTTCGGCACCCGCTGGTCACGCGTGGTCGTCGCGCTGTCCGGGCCGCTGTCGACGGCGGCGCTGGCCGGCTGGTGCGCGGCCGGCGCGGCCTTCCTGCCCGCCGGGGCGGCCTCGGCGATCCTGTTCCAACTCGCCTTCGGGCTCTACCTGAACACGCTCTACAACTTCAACCCGCTGATGCCGCTGGACGGTTACCAGGCCCTGACCGACGCGCTGCGGGTGCCGCGGCTGCGCGAGGAGGCGAGCGCGTACTTCCGCAAGGGCCTGTGGCGGGACCTGCGCGCGGGCAGCCGGCCCGGCCCGCGGCAAGCGGGCATGGCCGCGTACGGCCTCGCGGTCGTCGTCGGCACGTACGGCTTCCTCGTCCTGGCCCTGCTGGCCTGGCGCTCCCGGATCGGCGACCTGCTGGAGGGGTGGCTGTCCCCGGCGTGGACCGGGGTCGTCGAGGCCGTCGTGGTCGCCCTGGTGGCCTTCCCTGTGTGGTCCGCGCCGGTGCGCTGGCTGGCCCGGCGGGTGCGGCGCCGGCGGGACGCGCGAGGTGCGGCACCGGCCCCGGCCCTGGGGACGGCCGTGGAGGGAACGGCATGAGCGAGGACACCGGCAGCCCAGGCCGGTGGGCCGTGTCCGGTTACGAAGAGGTGCGCACGCTCGGCGAGGGCGCCGGCGGGCGGGTCGTCCTGGCCCGGCACGCCGCGACCGGGGTGCCGGTGGCGATCAAGTACCTCGGTGAACACCTGCGCGGCGACCGGGAGTTCCTCGCCCGTTTCCGCGCGGAGGCCCGGCTCCTTGGCGAGTTGCGGCACCCGTGCGTGGTGCGGCTGTACGAGTACGTCGAGGCGCGCGGCGGTGCCGCGATCGTGATGGAGGCGGTGGACGGCGTCAGTCTGCGCCAACTGCTGCGCCGACACGGGGCGACCGGCCCCGAGGCCGCCCTGGTCCTGCTCAAGGGCTCGCTGCTGGGCCTCGGCGCGGCGCACGCGGCCGGGGTGGTCCACCGTGACTACAAGCCGGAGAACGTGCTGGTCCGCGCCGACGGCACGAGCGCGCTCGCCGACTTCGGGATCGCCGTACGCACCGGACGCGAGACCGAGGCCGTCGGCACGCCCGCCTACATGGCGCCCGAGCAGTGGCAGGGCGAACCGGCGGGACCGGCCGGCGACGTGTACGCCGCGGCGGCGGTGTTCCACGAGTGCCTGACCGGGCGCCGCCCGTTCACCGGCGACGACGTGGCCGCGCTGCGTCTGCAGCATCTGCGGGCCCCGGTCCCGCTGGAGGACGTACCCGCTCCCGTACGGGGTCTGCTGCGCCGGGGGTTGGCCAAGGACCCGGCGCAACGGCCGGGCATCGAGGCCTTCCTGGCCGATCTGGAGCACTCCGCCCTCGAGGGGTACGGCGCCGGCTGGGAGGAGCGCGGACGCCGCAGGCTCGCCGAACTCACCGCGCTGCTGGCCCTGTTGTTCCCGTTCACCGCGACGGCGACGCTCGAAGCTCCGGCCCAGGCCCTGACACTGCTGGGGCGGGTGAAGCGGAACGGATGGAAGGCCGCCGTCGGGGCGGCCGCGCTGGCGTTCGTGGCGGGCGGGGTGACGTCCGTGGCGGCCCGCCCGCACGACACGTCGACGACGGTGGCCAGTTCGGTACCCTCGGACATCAACTCGCCGACTCCGACGGCCTCTTCGCCGTCCGTGTCCGCGACCGGCGCCTCCCCCACGGCCGACACCACCCCGACCACCACCCCCTCGGGCAGCCCGGCACTCTCCCCCACCCCCACGGTGAGCGCCATCCCATCGGCGGACTCCCCCACGCCGACAGCCGCGAGCCCGGCCGCGCCCACACCCGGCACGGTCACGATCAGCATCGGCTCCTGGCAGCGGGGGCAGACCCCCGGCTCGCTGGTCGCCGCCGTCACCGTCGACACGACCGGCACCTCGCCCGTGACCGTCACGGCCGACTACTACGTGGACACGCCCGCCGACCCCTACGGCAAGCAGACCCGGGTGCTGTCCGGGAGCACGCACTACCCCGTGACCTTCGTGGCCGACTTCGCCAACCACCCGTGCCGGGGCACCTGGACGGTCACACTCACCAGCACTCCGGCGGCCGCGAACGGACCGCAGACGGCCACCCTGGACGCACCGCCGTGCTGAGCGCCGTACCGGGGCGGGAACGAGAACGGATCCACATGACGACAGCCACCACCCTCGCCGGGCGCACCCTGTCGGGCTGGTCGCGCGACGCCCGCCACGGCACCTGGCACGCGCTGCTCCCGGCCCAGTCCGGTGAGCCTGTGCTCGGCGCGCTGCGCATCGACCGTGCCCTGCTCGCGCCGCGGGGCACGCGCGAACGGCTCGCGGCGTCCGTACTCGCCGTCGCGAAGCTCCGGTTGCCCGGGGTGCTCGGCACCGTCGACCTCGTCGCGGAGGCCGGGGAGGTGTGGCTGGTCACCGCCCGGCCACCGGCCCCCACACTCGCGGACCTGCTGGCCCGCGGAGGTACGGGCCCCGACGCGGGCAGCGCGGCCAGCGTCCTGAACGAGTCCGCGCAGACCCTGCTCGCCCTGCACGCGGCCGGCCTCGCCCACGGGGCGCTGGCCGCGGACACCGTCGTCCTGGCCCCGGACGGCGTCGCCCTGCTCGCCGAGGCCGCGCTGGGCACGGTGCTGGGCGACAGCACGGTTCCAGGTGACGGCACGGTGCCGGGTGACGCGCCGGGCTCGGCGCGCCGTACGGCGGACGTCGCGGCCTGGGCCGACCTGGCCCGCACCCTCGGCGAGGCATGGGTGGCTCCCGGCACCCCCGCGGCCGCCGTGTTCGCGCGCTGTCGCGCCACCGCCGGTTCCGAGGGGCTGGCGGCGGCCCGGGCGGCACTGGTCGCCGGGCGCGCGGCGCTGCCGGAGGGTTTTCTGCGGCGTACGGAGCTGCGTGCGGCGGTGGCCGCGGCGACGGCGGCGGACAGGGTGGGGGTGGATGCCCAGCGCGTGCGTTCTCTGGGAGAGGGAGGCGAGGCCCTCGGCTCCGGCAGTGCCGGTTCCGACGTCACCGGTTGCAGCGGTGCCGGTTCCGATGGTGTCGGCCTTGAAGCCGCAGGGTCCAGGGGCACGGAGTCCAAGGGCGCAGAGTCCGGGGACGCGGGTGCCGCGGGCGCGGGTGCCCGGGTCGCAGAGTCTGAGGGCGCAGAGTCCGGGGACGCGGGTGCCGAAGGCGGGGGTGTCCGGGACGCAGGTTCGAGGGACGCAGGGGCCGGGGGTACCGGGGCCGGGGGTACCGGGGCCGGGGGTACCGGGGCCGGGGGTACCGGGGCCGGGGGTACCGGGGCCGGGGGTACCGGGGCCGGGGGTACCGGGGCC
>NZ_JBHYXD010000027.1:82246-89636 GCF_042751995.1 Streptomyces sp. NPDC059371
CGGGGATGTGGTCCCGGAAGTGGACGGGTCCAGGCACACCGTGCCGGACGAGCAGCTCACCATGCCCGGCCGCACCGGCTCCCGCTCCGCCCCGCACCAGCCCCGCTCCGCCGCCCCGGACGACCAGGCCACCCTCCTCGGCAAACGCAACCGCACCCCCGCCGGACCCCCGGCAGCGGCACCCGCCGGGGCGACGACGCCAGCCCCGACCGGTGAAGACGAGGACGCCGGCGAGATCCTCCTGCGTTTCGGTCCCGGCGTCCCCCTGGAGGCCCAGGACGTCCTGCGCGCCCAGTGGCGTACCGCACCCGTATCGTCCGACAGCCGCCTCCGCCGCCGCAAACGGCGGGCCTGGATCGCCACGACGGCCTTCCTGGCCGCCGCGGCCGTCCTGCTCTGGCTGCTGCTGCGCCCCTCTCCCGCCCCCACGGTCACCGCCGTCGAAGTCCGGGCACCCGCCGGGCAGTTGCACTGCGGACAGACCGCCGATCTGGTCGGCGTCGTGACCACCGACGGCCGCGGCGGCCCGGTGACGTACCGCTGGCTGCGCAGCAACGGCCACGACTCCGGCGAGCTGGTCCGCATGGCCCGCCGGGGCGAGCGCCGGGTCACCGTGCACCTGCGCTGGACGGTCCGCGGCCCCGGCGGCTTCCGGGGAACGGCCCGCCTTCGGGTCACGCACCAGCACACGTCGCCCGAGGCGAAAGGGACGTTCAGCTACGTCTGTTCCTGACAGACCCGGTCACCCGGCGGCGGCCGGACCGGCCATCGAGCGGATCGCTCTCGGTGGCCCGCTGATCGGCAGGCCGGCAGTGCAGAGGTGCGTCAGTGCCTCGTCGCGGTCGACTGCACCGGCGTCAGCAGGCCTCGCGCCTGGACAGCGGGGAGGGACAGGGTGCGATAGCCCACGCTCTCGAACAGGACGGTGATCCTGTTCCCCTCCTCGCTCATCACCTCGCCCTCGCCCCACGTCCTGTGTCCCACCCGCGTCCCGGGCGGGAAGGCGCCGCCGGCCGCCACGAGTCCGAGCGGCTCAGGACCCGTACCGGACAGGATGTCGTCCGTCCGGAGGGGGGCCTCCTTCAGCTCCTTCGTCCGGGCGCATGTGTCGCAGCCCGCGCAGTCGCCTTCCGCCAGGCTCTCCCCGAAGTATCCGAGCATGTGCCTGCGGCGACAGCCGTTCGTCTCCGCGTACGCCCGCATCATCTCCACCCGGGAACGCTCCAGATCGACACGGGCGGAAGCGATCCGCACCGCCTCGCGGACGCAGGCGTCCCGCCGCGCCCCGGGCACGGCCCCGACGGCACCGCGCTTTTGCGTCGTCACGGCTCCGGCCTCCTCCAGCAGGTGCAGCATCGACGTCAGCGGGGTCGGAGACAGCCCGGTACGTTCGCGCAGACCGGTCGCCGTGACCGGCCCCCGGTGCTCGCGCACCGCGTCGAGCAGCCCGCCCAGCACCTCCGGGTCGGGGGCGGTGCCCGTCCGGAACCGCTGCACGCCGAGGTCCTCGGGCCGGTACGCCAGGATCGCCGTCGACGGTTGTCCGTCGCGGCCCGCCCGCCCGATCTCCTGGTAGTAGGTGTCGAGGGAACCCGGCACCGACGCGTGCAGCACGAAGCGGATGTCCGGCTTGTCGATGCCCATGCCGAACGCGGAGGTGGCGACGACCACGTCGAGTCCGCCGTCCCGGAAGCGGTCGTGCGTGCGGGAGCGCTCGGCCGCCGCCAGCCCCGCGTGATAGGCGGCGCTGTCGAACCCGAGCGCCGACAGCTCCCGCGCGTACTCCTCCGCCTCCCGCCGCGTTCCCGCGTAGACGATGCCCGGTTTGGCCTCGGCCGCGGCCCGCTCCACCACCCACCGGCGCTTGCCCGTGTTCTCCCGGTGCCGTACGACCTCCAGCGTGATGTTGCGGCGGTCGAACCCCGCGACCACCTCGTGCGCCGCGCGCCTGCCGAGGCGCTCCACGATGTCGGCCCGCACGGGGGCCGCCGCGCTGGCGGTGAGGGCGAGGAGCGGAGGCCGGCCGATGCGTTCGCGGACATGGCACAGGGAGAGGTAGTCGGGCCGGAAGTCGTATCCCCACGAGGACACGCAGTGTGCCTCGTCGACCACCATCAACGCGGGAGCGGCCGCGGCGATCTGCTCCACCACCTCGTCCTTGGCGAGCTGCTCGGGCGAGACGAACAGAAAGTCCAGGCGGCCTTCGCGTACGCGCTCCCACACCGCTTCGTTGTCCCGTGCGCGCTGCGCGGAGTTGACGGCCGAGGCATCGGATCCCTCGATGCGGGCGAGATGGGCGACCTGGTCCCGCTGGAGCGCGATCAGGGGCGAGACCACGATGGTCGGCCCCTTCAGCAGCACACCCGGCACCTGGTACACGGCGGACTTCCCGGCACCCGTCGGCATCACCACGATGGTGTCGCGCCCCTGCATCACGGCTGTCATGGCATCGAGCTGGGAGGGGCGCAGTCGCTGCCAGCCGAACACCTCGCGGGCGCAGCGGCGCAGGCGTCTTCTGAGTGACCTGGTCCTGAAGTATCCGACCTTGACACGCATGGCACTCCTGACGCCGCTCTCCGGTGAGTTCGGCGCTCGTGTACCCCGAAAGGGACGAAGAACGGTCCGCTCGGGAGGAGTTGTGGTGCCTCGGGTCGACGTCGGTGTGTCGGGGTCAGGACTCCTTGGGCGGAACGTGGCTCCGGGGTGTCAGGGCGGTGGGTCTGCCGAGGCGTACCGGGACTCCGGGTGAGTACAGGACGCTGACCGGTGGCCCGTCGGGGGCCGGGAGTCCGGCCGCCGCGAGGAGGTTCTCCTCGCAGGTGATCAGCTCCGCGCGGTGGAGCGGCCAGCGCGGATGGTCGTTGGCGAGGTAGCCGGTGCCGCCGGAGAAGGCGTTGTGCATGCCCCAGCGGGCTGTGAGGAAATGCTCCAGCTCTGTCGGGTCCGGGACGGGCGGGCCGACTCTGACGACGATGCGGCTCCGCGCCCGGGAGGTCGTGGGCCGGCGCCGGGAACTGCTGTACGTGACGGTGTCGCCGTCCGCTCGTACGTCCATGCGGGACCACAGGTACGGGAGCCGGAAGCCGAGGCGTCCCAGGAGCACCGGCACGAGCCGCGACGCGTCCATGGACCGGAAGACGACCCCGCGGCGGCCGTACGCGTCGACCGAGTAGAGGCGCACGTTGGTCTCCGGGAAGGAGCCGAAATACGGCACTCCGGGGAGCCTGAGCCAGCCCACCTTTTCCATCCGGAAGGCGACGAGGCCGACGTAGGTGAGCCCGTCGTAGGTGTCCGCGGTGAGCCCGTGCGGCAGCAGCGGGGCGACGGCCGCGGGGTCGACGGCCCAGTGGATGAAGGTGAGGTCGAGCCACCGCTGGGTGAAAAGCGGGCTGCGCACCGCGGCCGGCGCGTCGGGCGTGATGGGCGTGGGGTGCACTCCACAAGGGTGCCGGATCGCATGCGGGAGGCGGGTGGGGCGGCCGGGTGGTGATGGGTGCCGGGTGGTGATGGGGGCGGTGGGTCGGCCGGGCGGTGACGGTGGCGGTGGGTCGGCCGGGTGGTGGTGGTGGCGGTGGGTCGGCCGGGTCGTGGTGGTGGGATCGCCCTGCCTCGCCCGCGCCGTGCGGTGACCGCTGGAGCGGGCTTCAGCCGTGCAGGGGGATCTTGTGGCGGCGGGCCGGGGAGGGCGGCCACCGCAGGTGTACGCCGGTCATGCGGGCGATGAGGCGCAGATGGGCGCCTGTGTTGCCGACGTACCAGAGCGGGCGTTCCGCCCTGGTCCAGACGTACGCGGGCACGCCTGCGTCCAGGAGGGTCATCAGGCGGGGTTCTTCGAGCGTCGCGGCCGCGAGCGCGTACAGCGCCGGCAGTCTGGGGGCGATCACTCCGTAGTCGAGCATCCGGGCCAGGGGGTGTTCGTCGAGAATGGTGTCCTCGGTGGGCAGCGTGACAGGGTACACCGAGGGGAAGGACCGGCCGAGGTCGAGGAACCACTTCACGGTCCCGTAGCGGGGGTCGACGAGCCGTGGCCCGAGCGGGGCCAGTCGTCCCAGCATGAGCCGCGGTCGTACGAGCATGGCGTGGGTGAACAGGACGCGGAGCAGGGCGACGTTCATCATGAACCGCTCCACCTGCGATTCCGGCGCGGCCAGGTCCTCGTGGCGCAGGTAGCCGGCGACGATGCTGGCGTTGTGGGCGCGGTACCAGGCGGCGGGCGACGGCTTGCGGATGCAGTCCACCCAGTACTCGACGCTTCTGCCGCTCGCCTCCCCCGGGGTACCGGCGCACAGCAGGCCCGCCTCCGCCTTGTCCCTGAGGAGCCCCTCGTTCACGGAACGCCACCATGCGCTGCCCGGGCGCGTGCCGGATTCCGGGGCGAGCACTCCGCGTGCGGCGGACCAGCGCAGAAAGCTCAGCTCGGCGTGGCCGTAGCGGCGCAGGGGCTCGGAGGAGTGCGTGTAGAACTCCTGCGCCAGCGCGAGGCGGGCGGCCACGTCGTCCCGGACCAGCGCGATCCGCCGCTCGGCTCGGGAGGCTGCGTCTGCATCGGACATGGGGATCCCATCGGGCTGCTGTCGCGTGAGGAGCCGAGGAACCCGGGCCTTGCGCGCCGCTCCCCTCCTCTCAGGATCCGTGGTGGCGGCGTGTTCTGCTAGTCATCGCGAACCCGGTGGGCCCCGAGGGGCCGGTCCTGATGCTTGAGGAGTCGGTCCTGGTGTCTGAGGAGCCGGGTGGGCGCTTTCCCTGGAGGGGCCTGCCGCCCCCGGTGTCGCGGCATTCGACGTCCCTACCGCCGGACACCCGTGAGGGCGGCACTTCCGCGGCTGAGCCGATGGCGACACCCTGCCGCTGGGCTTCGGCCGGGTACGGGGTCATGGGCGCGGGGTGTTCGCCGGGCCAGTGCACCGGGCCGCGCCGCCGCACAGTTCAGGACGCGGCGCCGGAACCGAATACGGTCGTGCCCCCGCAGAGGATTGCGGCATGATCCACGGGTGATCACTGTCCGGCCCGTCCTTGAGATCCCGAGCCATGAGTCCTTCGGCCTGTGGCCGATCTCGGACGTCACGCCCTACACCTTCCTGGCGCTCGACGGAACGCTCACGCCGGATGACATCGGTACCGCGGTGATGGCGCTGGCCGCCTGCAATGACATCGATCCCGGGGACGACCGTCCACCGCGTCCCGACGACCCGCTCGGCGGCTTCCTCCACGGGCTGCTGACCATGGACCCGCTGTTCGCGGCGGGCGGGCTGCAGGTGACCGACACTGTCACCGGCACCCGTCTGGTGCCGGGCTGCTGCAGCGGGCTGGAGGACCGAGGTGACTGGCAGGACGTCCTCGACGGCGATGGTTGCGCCGCGTGGCTTGGTCACGATCCCTCACCGTCCGCCGAACGCCACGGCTCCACGGTCCGCTTGACCGTCGACTCCGGCGCGGACACCAGCCAGTGGATCGACGTGCCCGCAGCCGAACTCCGTCACCTGCTGACAGCAGCGGAGGCGGATCTCGCCGACTTCCTGGCCCTGGCCACCCGCTGGGCCACCGAGCACCTGCCGGACCACTCGGAGCGGGTCGGCGATGCGCTTGCCCGTGCCTTGGTACTGCCGCCGCGCAACTGAACGGCGCGCCCTGGGCCTTCGCTGATCCCGGCCCCCTGGCCCGCAGGCCCGCGACCTCTCAAGAGCACGCCCCTGTCCGAGCGTGCCGCATCGAAAAAGACCCCGTCCCGGACAACCGGGACAGGGTCTTTCGCAGAGCGCCGGGCAGGCCTTGCACCTGCATTTCCCCGCAGGAAGCGGGGCGTCTTTCCTTGGACCACCAACGCATCACCGACCGGCGCGACTTCCGCCGTTCAGCTCAAGATCAATCGTAGCAGTGCGGTGCTCCGGGCTCCAGACCTGGGGAAACCTGGCCGGGGCGCGGACCTTGGTGCCGATCACGTCTTCCTCGGCGAGCACGGGTCCGTAAGCGCTGGAGGCGATCGGCCGGGTGAACACCCACCACGGGGCGGGCGCAAGGCCGGCCGCGATCACTCCAGCCGGCCCCGGCTGATGGACTCCAAGGTCCCGAACGCTTCGAAAGACTAGGCTGTCTCTTCCGAGGACCTCTTGAGATCGGTTACGGAGAGCGGAAGGCTGAGAACTTTGAGTGAAGGGCTGTCGAGCGCTTCGACGCCGTCGCGCTGGGCTCCGGCCGAGCGGCAGCTGCCCCGTGACCTCAAGGAACTCATAGGTCCCGCCCGGGGGACCGTCGCTCTTCCACTGCATCTGGCCTGGTCCGGACTGCGGGTTTTCGATCTCGGTGACGAGAAGCTTCTGCTGGGGATGTACCGGATCGTCCTGCTCAACGGCATGCACGAGGACTACGTCCGCTATCTCAACGCTGCGCAGCTGGTGGCCCACTGGCCCATCCTGCGCAAGATGCTGGGCCGTGGTGTGCGCAGCGCGTGGGAGGACCGCTTCACGCAACTGCAGACGGCGGCTGCCGCGTGACCCTGCACGACTTGCCCGACCACCACCGCCGCCTGCTCCTCGACGCCCTCACCGCCGGGCACCACTACGGTCTCGCGTTGATGGGCGGCTACGCGGTCCAGGCACACGGCATCGTCCACCGGCCCAGTCAGGACCTCGACTTCGCCACGGAACACCCGGCGTCCATGAGGGAGATCGTCGACCAGCTCGCCCGGTCCCTCAGCGGCCAGGGCTGGCGCATCACCGTCATCGACGTGGCACCGCTCAAGGCGCGTTTCCTCGCCACCGACTCGGCCACGGGGGCCGCCTGCGAGGTGGATCTCCTCAAGGAGGTGCTCTGGCGCCCTCCCGTCGTGATGGACATCGGACCAGTGCTCGACCTGGACGATCTCATCGGCACGAAGGTACGCGCTCTCGGCGACCGCGGTCTCGCACGCGACGCCATCGATGTGCACGCCGCCCGCCACCTCTACACCGTCCCGCAGTTGGAAAACCTCGCAGCCAGACGGCCGGAGGAGTTCGACCTGCACGAACTCCACGACCGCCTGGAAAGCCTTGAGTGGGTCAGTGACGCCGAGTTCGAGGCGTACGGAATGGACAGCGGTCACATCACCGACCTGCGCCAGTGGGCCCAGGAATGGCTGGAAGACCTTGCACAGCGGCTTGCCGAGCCTTACCAGGAGCCTTTCGACCAGTGACGATCCGCTTGGAGCGAAGCAGCGTCGCCCAGTGGTCGAATGCGAAGGTTTCGGCACCCGTGAATCCGCCGCATCCTCCCGGCTCCCGGCTCCGACACCGGCTCCGGACATCGAAAAAGACCCTGCCCCGGACAACCGGGACAGGGTCTTTCGCAGAGCGCCGGGCAGGCCTTGCACCTGCATTTCCCCGCAGGAAGCGGGGCGTCTTTCCTTGGACCACCA
>NZ_JBHYXD010000027.1:89735-92545 GCF_042751995.1 Streptomyces sp. NPDC059371
AACGCATCACCGACCGGCGCGACTTCCGCCGTTCAGCTCAAGATCAATCGTAGCAGTGCGGTGCTCCGGGCTCCAGACCTGGGGAAACCTGCGGCGGCGCACGGTCAAAGGGATGAGGGTGAACGCTGCCGTGGAGGTGGCGTTCACCCTCGTGGGGTGGGGGCTCGGGTGGTGTCGGGGGTCGTGGTGTCAGTTCGTGTCCCGGGTGGGAGCGGCGGCGTCTCGGATGGCCTTGGCCACTGCCTTGTAGTCCTTCTTCAGGATCGCGTCGTGGTTGCTGGGGACCTTCGCGCTGATCTTGATGTTCGGGTTGCGGGTGGTCACCGCGTCGAGGGCGGCGCGGATGCGTTCCTGTTCGTCGCCCTTGCTTCCCAGGGACGCGCCGGAGGCGACGACGTAGCGCACCGGGACGGTGATGCCGTCCAGTACGGGGGCCAGTTCGCGTTCGCGGGCGAGCTTGCCGAGTTCGATGTTGGTGGCGGCCATCTGGTCGGCGTTCATCCTCGGGGCCAGGCCCGTGGGGCGCAGCAGTGGCAGGAACCAGCCCATCCTGCGGAACAGTTTCCGGATCCGCGCTTCCATGGCCTCGTCCAGCCAGTCGTAGGGCTGGGCGCCTTCGATCAGGACGGCGCCCAGGGCGCGTGCGGGGTTGCGGTGGGCCCAGTGGGCCCCGACGAACGCGCCGTAGGACCAGCCGGCCACCACCGCGCGGTCCACGCCCCGGGCGGCGAGGACGGCGTCGACGTCACGGACGGCGGCTTCGAAGGAGTAGTCCGCCGAGCGCTTGGATTTGCCGCGGGCGCGTTCGTCGTAGGTGATGTGGCGCCATCCGGGCCCCAGTTCGGCGATGACCCGCCGCCAGTAGCCCTGGGTGGCGAACTGGCCGTTGAGGTAGAGAACGGGGATGCCGGGGCCGCCGGTGTCGGTGACGGCGAGGGCCGTGTCGTCGACGGGGACCATGCCGGTCCATGTCTCGCCGGTCGAAGGGGTGTTGCTCTTGTTCTTGTTCATGGGGCTTCTCCTGTTCTGGGGCCGGTTGCGTCGGGGGTTTTCAGAGGCTGCGGGCCGTGATGTCGCCGCGGGGGGTGGTGGCGTGGATGTCGAGCGCGGTGGTGCCGTCGTTCTTGAGGGTGTTGGCGATGCGGCCGGTGCCGGTGGTCGCGTCCAGGGCGGCCGAGACGCCGGGGGCGGCGGTGACGGTGATGTCGCCGAGCCGGGTGTCCTGCGTGAGCGTGCCGCGTACGGCCTCGGCGATGCGGATGTGGCCGCGTGCGGTGCTGATCCGTGCGGGGCCCTCCAGCCGGCCGACCTCGACGTCGCCGTCGCTCGCGGTCAGGCGCAGGCTCGCGGCCTCGTCGATCCGGATGTGGTGCCAGGCGCCGTCGAAGGCGATGTCGCCGAGGCGTCCCTCGCAGCGCAGTTCGGCACTGGCGGTCCTGGCCTCGACGTGGGAGCCGGCGGGGAGCTGGACGGTGACGTCCAGGGATCCGGTGGCGCCGAGGAGGCCGTTGCCGGTCTCGGGGGCGGTGATCCGCAGGACGCCGTCGGCGCAGGCGACGGTGGTCCGCTCGGCGGTCTTGGTGTCGCGGCTCTTGGCGGGGTCGGCGGGCAGGACCTCGACGGTGGTGTCGGTGCGGTCCGCGGCGATGAACCGGACGCGTCCGGCGGGGATGTCCAGGAGGGCGGTGATCGGGGTGGGGGTGTCGAACGTCTGCATCGTGCTCTCCCTTGCTCACAGCTTGTTTCTGACATTGGAAACGCTACGTTGCTTTCCATCTTTGGGCAACATACTCGTTGCATGGAATCGGCATTTACGCAGGTGATTTGAGTAAAACTGTTGCAACCAGTCAAGGGGTAACGCAACATTCTCCGAGTCGATCATTGCAATGGGTGAGAGGTGAACGCTATAGTGAGCAGGTCCATGGACCGTTGCCGGGAATCACCGAGGAGACCGCGATGCCGGGAGGCAGACTCACCCAGCAGGAACGCCAGCAGATCGCGCTGGGGCTGGCCGACAGCCTCCCCTACGCCGAGATCGCCCGGAGCCTGGGCCGGCCCACCTCGACGGTCACGCGCGAGGTGATGCGCAACGGCGGTCCCACCGCCTACCGCGCCAACCTCGCCCACCGCGCCACCGAGCGCCGCGCCCACCGGCGCAGGACCGCCCCCGCCCGCGGGCAGGAGGCGGCTCCCCTGGCGCACGGGCGGGACGCCGAGGCCGTGGCCGAGTACGAGGAGACGTTCACCACCGTCCTCATGGGCTCGGGCATGCCCAAGATCCCGTCCCGGGTGCTGACCAGTCTGTTCACCTCCGACGCGGGCAGCATGACCGCGTCCGAGCTCGCCCAGCGCCTCCAGGTCAGCCCGGCGTCCATCTCCAAGGCCATCACGTTCCTGGAGAGCCAGAGCCTTGTGCGCCGGGAGCGCGACGAGGGGCGCCGCGACCGTTACGTCGTCGACAACGAGCTCTTCTACCAGGCGACGATCGCCAGCGCCCGGGCCAACGACGAGGTCGTCAGGACCGCGCGCCAGGGCGTCGCCGTCCTCGGCCGTGACACCCCCGCCGCCGTCCGCCTGGAGGGCGTCGCCCGCTTCCTCGACTTCATCAGCGAGAGCATCACCCGCGCCGCCGAACAGGCCCGCGAAGTCCTCCACACCAGTCCCAGGACAGCCCCGGAAGACACCGCGCCGGCTGACGCGGGCCACGGCTGACGCGGGCCACGGCTGACGCGGGCCGGGGGGGGGGGGGGGGGGGGCGCCCCCCGCGGGGCGCGCGCCCCCGCCGCCCCCCGCCACGCGGGGGGGGCCGC
>NZ_JBHYXD010000027.1:92555-101153 GCF_042751995.1 Streptomyces sp. NPDC059371
ACCTGGTGTCCGAACTCCCCGGCCCGCGGGGGGGGGCCCCCCCGCCGCGCCCGCCGCCCCCCCCCCGACGGGCACGCCAGGCCGTGTCCGACCTAGTGCTGTACCGCGAGTCCGGGGCGGTGGTGCCGCATCGCGTCCAGGACCGCCTCGGGCGGCACCGGCAAGGTGTTGGTGGCCATGTTGGCCGGACCGAAGCCGAGTCGCGCGTTCATGGACGCGGTGCTGCGGACGAGCCGGGGTGCCCGGGCCAGATAGGCGTCCGGGTCGTGCAGCACCAGCTCGATGAACCGCTGCGAGGTGTTGCGTACCCGCTGCTCGCGTATCCGCACGGCGGCTATCTCGTCCCAGCCGAACCGGCCCAGGCTCACGTGGTCCACTCCCGCGTCGTCCAGCACCAACTCCGGCCGGCCGCGGAGCAGTCGCCGGCCGATGAGCACCGCGCAGAACCCGAAGAAGGGCACGGCCAGCGCTCCCGCCACCGTCATCTTCACGGTGCTGTGGACGACCAGGAAGGCGATGCCCGCGGCGACGAAGACCAGAGAGCCGGCCAGCATGGCCCACACGCGGCCCTTGGCGAGCGGGTAGACCGTCGGGGGCAGGGGAACGCCGTTATTGATCACAGGCTCAGACGATAGGACCGGAGCCCGTGCCGGCGGAAGCCTTCTCGCGGATCGTCCGGTGCACAGGCCGGGCTCGTGCGAGGGCCCTGCTCAGGCGCGGGCGCGGCTGACGTAGATGTTGCCGTGGCGGGTGCGGGCGCGGATCGTGACGGTGTCCTCGGTCTGTTCCGGGGTCTCAGAGGCGGTGAGGGTGTTGCGTACCTGGCCGGAGCCCGCGCCGATGTCGAGCCAGGCGGCCGTGCCCTCGCGGACGCCGATCTCGATGGCGCCGTAGGCGGTCTCCAACTGGACCGTGCCGCGGGCCACTTCGTCCACGCGGATGGTGCCGTGGGCGGTGGTGGCGGTCACCGAGTCGGCGGCGCGCCGGATCCCGATGTCGCCGTTGGCGTTGCTCACCCGCAGCTCGCCGGTCGCGCCGTCGACGGTCGTGCTGCCGTGGGAGTTCTTCAGGACGGCGGGGCCGTCGATCAGGCCGACGCGCAGGCTGCCGGTGCTGGTGGTGATCTCGGCCTTGCCCTCGACCCGCTCGACGGTGATCGAGCCGTGCGAGGCGGTCAGGTGCAGCGGGCCGGTCGTGGCGAGGCGGGTGTCGCCGGAGGAGGTCTTCACGCGGACCTCGCCGAGCCGGCCCTCGCCGAGGACCTGGGTCCAGGCCCCGCTCACGTCGAGGTGCGAGCCCGTGGGCAGTTCGACCGTCACGTCGACGGTGCCGGTGCGGCCGAACAGGGTGGACCGGGGCGTCCGGATCGTCAGGGCGCCGCCGGAGTATCCGACCTCGGTCTGCTCGGCCGTCCGCGCGTCGGCGCTCTTGCCCGGGTCGCGGGGGCGCACCTCGACGACGGTGTCGGTGCGCTCGGAGGCGGTGAACTGGATGGAGCCGGCATCCACGCGTGCCGTGACCTCGATCGCGTCGGGGGTGTCGAAAGTAGGCATGGCTGCCCCGTCCTCCGGGTCTTCAGGTCTTCAGGTCTTCAGGTCTTCAGGGTGTCCCTGGTGGTGGGACGTGGTGTGAGCGAAGCGGTACGGGCGGACGCCCGGATGTGGTCAGCGCACCCAGCCGGTGAAGCTCTGTCCGACGGCCTGGGCGCGCTCGGGGGCGCGGGTCCGGGTGCCGCCGTCGACCGCGGCCGACACCGCGCGTACCAGCCAGGCGTTGACCGACAGTCCCTCGCGGCCCGCCGCCTCCTCGGCGCGTGCCTTGAGGTGGGCGGGCAGCCGCAGGTTGACGCGGGCGGTGCCGCCCTCGTCGCCGTCGGCCGGGGCCGGGGCCCTGAAGGGCTCGGCGGGCTCGGCCGGTTCCGCGAGGGGCCCGTTGTCGGCGGGGGGCAGTGTCACCACGAAGGCGGGGTCCAGGCCGCGCAGCCGTACGTCGACCGAGCCGGGCGCGAGTTCACGGGTGATCTCGTCCATCGCGGCGGAGAGGACGTTGAGCATGACCAGCCGGGTCGCCGACTCCAGCGGGGCGGTCAGCCGCTCGGCCAGCTCGCCCGCTTCCTTGCCGCCGGCCTCGGCGGCCACCGCGAGTTCCCGGCGGAGAGTGTCGACATACGGCGTGAGATCCATGGTGCCATAATCGCATCACTGTGGCGCCATACACAAGCGGCGGGCCCGCCGGGGAGGGGTGCACCCCTCCTGCGGGCCCTCCAACTGTGGGAACGTGAAGGGCCATCCGGGGCATCGTGGCGCCATGCGCGGAACGGTCGGTCATCGCGCGTCAAGTCACCTGCGGTGGGCGGAAGTTCGGGCGCCGCCCCGCCGGACCCGGGCGTCAGTCGACGGGTTCGACCCCGGCCCGGAGCAGGCCGTACGTGTACGCGTCCTCCAGTGCCTGCCAGGACGCGGCGATGACGTTGTCCGCGACACCGACCGTGGACCACTCCCCCGTGCCGTCGGACGTGGAGATCAGGACGCGGGTCGTGGACTCCGTGCCGTGCCGGGCCTCCAGGATGCGGCCCTTGTAGTCGACCACTCCGAGGCGGGCGAGCTGCGGGTAGATCTGCTCCAGGCCCACGCGCAGGGCGCGGTCCAGGGCGTTGACCGGGCCGTTGCCCTCGGCGGCGGCGACGATGCGCTCGCCCTTGGCCCACAGCTTCACCGTGACCTCGTTGACGTGGCTGCCGTCGGGGCGGTCCTCCAGGATGGCCCGCCAGGACTCGACCCGGAAGTAGCGCAGCGGCCTGCCCTCGACCTCGGCGCGGAGCAGGAGTTCGAAGGAGGCGTCGGCGGCCTCGTACGTATAGCCCTCGAGTTCGCGTTCCTTGACGCGTTCGACGACGCGGCCGACCAGTTCGCGGTCGCCGCCGAGGTCGATGCCGAGTTCCTTGCCCTTGAGTTCGATGGAGGCGCGGCCGGCCATGTCGGAGACGAGCATCCGCATGGTGTTGCCGACCTGCTCGGGGTCGATGTGCTGGTAGAGGTCGGGGTCGACCTTGATCGCGGAGGCGTGCAGGCCGGCCTTGTGCGCGAAGGCGGAGACACCGACGTAGGGCTGGTGGGTGGAGGGGGTCAGGTTGACGACCTCGGCGATCGCGTGCGAGATCCGCGTCATCTCCCGCAGCGCGCCCTCGGGGAGCACCTTCTTGCCGTACTTGAGCTCCAGGGCCGCGACCACGGGGAAGAGGTTGGAGTTACCGACCCGCTCGCCGTAGCCGTTCGCGGTGCACTGCACGTGGGTGGCGCCCGCGTCGACGGCGGCCAGGGTGTTGGCGACCGCGCAGCCGGTGTCGTCCTGGGCGTGGATGCCGAGACGGGCACCGGTGTCCGCCAGGACCGTCTGTACGATCGCCTGGACCTGGGCGGGGAGCATGCCGCCGTTGGTGTCGCACAGCACCACCACGGAGGCGCCCGCCTCACGGGCGGCCCGCACCACGGACTTCGCGTAGGCGGGGTTGGCGCGGTAGCCGTCGAAGAAGTGCTCGCAGTCCACGAACACCCGGCGGCCCTGCGCGACGAGATGGGAGACGGTGTCGCGGACCATCTCCAGGTTCTCCTCCAGCGTGGTGCGCAGCGCCAGCTCCACATGCCGGTCGTGCGCCTTGGCCACCAGCGTGATCACCGGGGCACCCGAGTCCAGGAGTGCCTTGACCTGGAGGTCCTCGCTCGCCCTGGCGCCGGCCCGGCGGGTGGCACCGAAGGCGACGAGCTGGGCGTGTTTGAGGTCGAGTTCGCTCTGCGCGCGGGCGAAGAACTCGGTGTCGCGGGGGTTGGCGCCGGGCCAGCCGCCCTCGATGAAGCCCACCCCGAAGTCGTCCAGGTGCCGCGCGATGGCCAGCTTGTCCGCTACGGTGAGGTTGATGCCCTCGCGCTGCGCGCCGTCGCGCAGCGTCGTGTCGAAGACGTGGAAGAGATCGCCGAGTTCGCCGGTGACGTTCCCGGTGCGTTCGCTCACGCTGATACTCATGCCGACCATCTCCTGTTCGGGATCTCGGTCCACCGGGATGACCGGCTGCACCGTCCATCTATGCCCCCTCGCGCTCGCTTCCCGGTCGAGGATGGGCACAGGGGCGGCGTGGGAGGGCGGTGCGCGCCGGGGTCAAGGGTTCTCTGGCGCTCTTCGAGCGCTTCTCGTTCGCGGCCGTCCATCGTGACTCCCCCAACATCCGTGGTCCCGCCCGTCCTTGAGGCGGTGGACGGCAACCGTCTGGAGAGTCATGTCCTCTCGTCCGCCCGCCCCGGAGTCCGTTGTCGCGTCCGTCGCGGGCGAGGACGCCGCCGGGGGCTGTGTACCGATCGCCGAGCTGGTGCGGCGCTGCTCCCGGCGTCGGCTGCGGCTGCTGCGCCGGGGGCTTCGGCGGGGGCTCCGCCCTCGCGCGGGGCGCGGGCCCGGCGGGCGGGTGCCGGGGCGCGGGTGCCTCCCGGCGCAGGGGGAAGGGTGACGGGCCGGACCGGGCCGAGGGTGACCGGCCGGGCCGGCCGGGGTGTCATTGCGGCTGGTTGCCGTGTTTACGGGAGGGCTGGGGCACGTATTTGGTGCGCAGTACGGCGAGGGCGTCGATGAGTCTGACGCGGGTCTCGGCGGGGTCGATGACGTCGTCCACCAGGCCGCGTTCGGCGGCGTAGTAGGGGTGCATGAGCTGTTCCCGGTACTCCTTGATGTGCTGTCTGCGGGCGGAGTCGGGATCGGCGGCGGCCGCGATCTCGCGCCGGAAGACGACGCCCGCGGCACCCTCGGCGCCCATCACCGCGATCTCGTTGCCGGGCCACGCCAGTGACAGGTCCGAGCCGATGGAGCGGGAGTCCATGACGATGTAGGCGCCGCCGTAGGCCTTGCGCAGGACGAGCTGGATACGGGGGACGGTCGCGTTGCAGTAGGCGTAGAGGAGTTTCGCGCCGTGCCGGATGATGCCGCCGTGTTCCTGGCCGACGCCGGGCAGGAAGCCGGGCACGTCGACCAGTGTCACGAGCGGGATGTTGAAGGAGTCGCACGTCTGCACGAAGCGGGCCGCCTTCTCGCTGCCCTTGATGTCGAGGACTCCGGCGAGGGCGGCGGGCTGGTTGGCGACGATGCCGACGACATGGCCGTCCAGCCGGGCCAGGGCGCACACGACGTTGGGCGCCCACGCCTCGTGCACCTCGAAGAAGTCGCCGGTGTCGACGATCTCCTCGATGACCTCGCGCATGTCGTAGGCGCGTTTCCCGTCGGAGGGCACCAGGTCGAGCAGGGCCGGGGTGAGTCGGTCGGGCCGGTCGGCGGCGGGCTCGGACGGCGGCTGTTCACGGTTGTCGGCCGGGAGGAAGGACAGCAGGTAGCGGACGTCGGCGAGGCAGCTCTCCTCGTCGTCGTAGGCGAAGTGGGCGACTCCGGACAGGGTGGTGTGGGCGTCGGCGCCGCCGAGTTCGTCGTGGCTGATCCTCTCTCCGGTGACGGCCTGCACGACGTCGGGGCCGGTGATGAACATCTGTGAGGTGCCGCGCACCATGAACACGAAGTCGGTCAGGGCCGGGGAGTAGGCCGCGCCGCCCGCGCAGGGGCCCATCATCACGCTGATCTGCGGGATGACCCCGGAGTTGCGGACGTTGCGCTGGAAGATGCCGCCGTAGCCGGCGAGCGCGGTCACGCCTTCCTGGATGCGTGCTCCGGCGCCGTCGCACAGGCCCACGATCGGGGCCCCGGCCGTGGCGGCCATGTCCATGATCTTGTGGATCTTCTCGGCGTGGGCCTCGCCGAGGGAGCCCCCGAAGATGCGGAAGTCGTGGGCGTAGGCGAAGACGACCCGGCCGAAGACGCGGCCCCAGGCGGTGACGACGCCGTCGGTCCAGGGGCGCTTGTCCTCCAGGCCGAAGCCGCTCGCCCGGTGTCTGCGCAGCCCTTCGACCTCGGTGAACCGGCCGTCGTCGAAGAGGAGTCGGAGCCGTTCGCGGGCGGTGAGCTTGCCCTTGGCGTGCTGCGCCTCGGTGGCCTTGTCGCTGGGTCCTCGGCGCATCTCGGCGCGTACGGCGGCGAGTTCGGCGACCGTGCCGCGCCGCTGCCCGACCGGTGTGTCGTCCAGGGCGGTCATCGGAATCCTTTCGTTGACGCCACGTCCTTGAGTCGGGGAGAAGACGAAACCTCTGCGGAGCAGGGTGGGGAAAGCCGGTTCGCCTCCTGGGCGAGCCAGGCGTCCATCTCCCATTGCCCTCAGGCGGCGACGAGTTGAGGCGTAATGTTTGAGACGTGCGGGCCGTCCATGTGAAGCGGGCCTTCAAGTACCGCTTCTATCCGACCGATGCGCAGGCTGCCGAGTTGTGGCGCACGTTCGGCTGCGTGCGCAAGGTCTACAACCTGGCTCTCGCGGTGCGCACGGATGCGTGGACGCGGCGGGAGCGGGTGAACTACAACCAGACGTCGGCGATGCTGACGGCCTGGAAGAAGACCGAGGAACTGGCCTACCTCAACGACGTCTCCTCGGTGCCGCTCCAACAGGCTCTGCGGCACCTCCAGGCGGCGTTCACCAACTTCCACGGCAAGCGGGCCAGATATCCTCGCTTCAAGTCGAGGAAGAAGTCGCGGAGGTCGGCGGAGTACACGACCAGCGCGTTCCGGTTCCGGGACGGCAGGCTGACTCTGGCCAAAATGGCGGAGCCGCTCGACATCGTGTGGTCCCGTGCGCTCCCGGTCGGTGTGTCGCCGTCCACGGTGACGGTGTCGCAGGACCCGGCCGGCCGCTGGTTCGTGTCCCTGCTCTGCCAAAACCCCTCCCTTGGGCCGCTGCCGGCCACGGATGCGGCCGTCGGCATCGACGTCGGACTGGATCACCTGGTGGTCCTCTCCACCGGAGAGAAGATCACCAACCCGCGGCACGAACGGCGTGACCGGGCCCGGCTCGCCCGGGTCCAGCGACAGCTCGCCCGCAAGGCCAAGGGCGAGGGCGCGAACCGGGCCAAGGCCCGCCGGAAGGTCGCCAGGATTCACGCCCGCATCGCCGACCGCAGGCGCGATTGCCTGCACAAGCTCACCACTCGACTCGTTCGTGAGAATCAAACGATCGTGATCGAGGACCTCAGCGTCCGCAATATGGTCAAGAATCGGAAACTGGCCCGTGCCATCAGTGACGCGGCATGGAGCGAGTTCCGGAGCATGCTGGAGTACAAAGCGGCCTGGTACGGGCGGGAAGTGGTCGTGGTCGACCGCTTCTTTCCTTCCTCCAAGCTCTGCTCCGCCTGCGGCAGCCAGCAGGACAAGATGCCGCTGCACATCCGAACCTGGACGTGCCACTGTGGGACGACCCATGACCGGGACGTGAACGCGGCGAAGAACATCCTGGCCGTCGGGCTGACGGCGTCTGTCTGTGGAGCCGGTGTAAGACCTCAACGGAGCACTCCGGGCGGGCAGTCGGCGATGAAGCAGAAACCCCCACGGCGCGAGCCGCAGGAATCCCCCTCCTTCAGGAGAGGGAGGAAGTCAAGGTTCCCCTTTCCGGCCGTCGTGATCAGCCATCCGTCCGATGGGCCAACGGCCAGCTTCCGCCGGGGCACTTGAAGCCGGTTGGAGCGCCGGACGACGATCGCTGTGGACGCACCGGGCGCTCCGGCGGCGCTCGAGTGCGGCGTGCGACGCTCGGGGTTTGTGAGCTCCGATGCGGACGGTCAAGAGCCTTCTTGGAGCGCCGAAGGGCCCGCCGACGTCCCCACAATCCCCCGAGGGCGCCGGTGGGCCTCCCGCCTGTCCGCCGCCGAAGGGAGGCGGCGGCGGTCGGCGCGGTCGAGGTTGCCGGTGGCGGCGGAGCGTCGGTTCTGGCGGTGGCGTCGTCGAGATTCGGCCGCTTTGGCGCCTGGGGTCATGCCGTCCGAGCTGTGGCTTTACGAGCACAGGTCACCTCGTGGCGCATATTGGCGCCACTAATGGCTCGCCATGACACCATAGGTGTGCCACAGTGGGGCCACGCAATCGGAGCGACGCCGGGCACGGCGTACGACACGAAGGAGCCCCCCACCATGTCGATCACCCTCAACGACCAGGACAAGCTCACCCTGCGCACCGCCGCCTACGGGGCCGTGACGCTGATGGCCGCGGCCGCCGGCGCCGACTCCCCGCACAAGGTGGCCACCCAGGGCAGCATCGCCCTGACCACCGGCACCGGCCTGGTCGGCCATGTGCTGGCGGAGAAGTCCTCGGTCGGGGACATGAGCGGCAAGTCCGCGGCCGAGATCGCCGACCGTGTCCTGCCCGCTCTGACCGCCGCCATGCAGCTTCTGAAGAAGCAGGCCCCCGAGGAGGCCGACAACTTCCGCAGCACCGTCCTCGTCGCCGTCGAGGCGTCCGCCCGTACCTCCAAGGGCGAGCCCGGCCCCACCCTCACCGCGACCGCCGGCAAGATCACCGCAGCCCTCGACGCCGCCTGACACACCGGCCGGCGCCGGTACCGGTACGCCTTCGGAACCGCTTCGGAACCGCTCCTTTCGCCGCACGCCCTGGCTCCGCCGGAGAACCCTCCGGCGGAGCCTGCCGTCGTGGCGGGGGGGACCCCCGGGTCCGCGCCGGGGGGACCGCCGGGCCGCA
>NZ_JBHYXD010000028.1:0-6145 GCF_042751995.1 Streptomyces sp. NPDC059371
GGGGGCGGCCCCCCTCCACCTCTGGACCCCCCCCCCGCCCAAGACGCTCAGACCACCCCCCGGCGCGCGCGGGCGCGCGCGCGCGGGGGGGGGCCCCCCCCCCCCCCCCCCCCGGCTCTCACCCCTGATCACGAGGAGACAACCCGTGGCAACGTTCGCGCACGCCACCCCAGAACGCTGCGCCCAGCTCAGCGGCGCCCTGACCGCTGCCAGCCTCGCCTGGAACAGCAACGGCCGCCAGGACGAACCGCAGTACCTCACCTACACCGTGACCGACCTGCACGGACGCACGTGGCGGATCAGTCCGGCCACCAACTTCCAGATCTCCCCCTCCAGTCCGCAACGGATCTGGCAGGCCAGCTGCCCGGCACTGGTGACGACGACCCCAATCCTGTCCGCCCGCCTGGTGGCGGAGTACATCAAGAACCATCCGGCATGAACAACCCGCCGCCGTTTAGGCCCCAGGACTTCGAAGAGCGCTGCGAGACCTGCGGCGCACCGCCCGGACAGCTCTGCCACGCCTGGTGCGACACCGGATACACCGCCGAGGACGCGCGAGCCGACGCCGAACGCCACGCCGCCCGGCGCGACACCAAACCCCCTGCGTCCTCGGCGCACCGCGCCGACTCCCCCGCCCACACCACACCCTCGATGGAGCCCAGCAATGGAACTGTCTCCTCCCGCCGGCCTTGAGTCCCTCGCACGCGCGGTTGCCGAGCAGCTCGGCGCCGACCATACGGAGAAGGACGGCGACACCGGCCGGGTGTGTGTCGTCTACGCCGACGGCCGCGCCCTGGAACTCGCCCCCCAACAGCCCCCGGACCCGGATCACCGTCACCGCGGTTCTGCCCGAGCAGGCCACCGCGCACCGCATCGAGGTCCAGACGATCACAGTCACCGCCCGGCCCCGCCCGCGCCCCAGCGAGACCCAAGCCAAAGCCACCGCACGGCACACGGCCGACCACATGCGTCAACGGCTGCTGCCCGCGCACACCGTCGCCCTGGCCGAGCCACGCGGTCGCACCGCCCCTCAGGCGGCCACCTTCCGGCGTGCCGAATCCGCCCTCGCCGGATTCTGCGACCGCCCCCGCGGCGTGGTGGTGATCTCCGAGAAGCCGGTACGGCGCCCCCTGGGGCTGGCGTCCCGGTGCGCCGTCACCTGGTGGCACACGCTCGCCGGACCCTCTCGCGCCGTAGCAGCGTTCATGGCCGACGCTCTGCGCCGGGCCGGGCTGGCGACGACGGAGCCGCAGGGAAGCGGCCACGTCTTCTTCGCCAAGCCCCCGGCCGGCCAGTCCGGCACCCGGTTCCGGATCAATCCTGCCCCCCGGGGGCGAAGGGTGGGACCTGGTGGACGAGTTCACCGGTGCCTGCGTGCGAACGTACAACGACCCGTGGGCCGCCCCCACCCGTCCCACGCAACAGGAGAAAGACCTTCTCATGCCCACCGTTGCCGAGATCCGCGCCTTCATCCGCGAACTGCCCGACGTCGTGTCCGTGGCCATCGTCCAGGAGCCAGCCACAGAACGGTTGCTCCAGCTCGACGCCGGGCAGCGCCTCGTCATCACGCCCGGCCGCATCGGGCGGATCAACGCCACCATCCGCCCGGCCTGCCTGCGCCTGCTGACCGGCACCGTCCAGCAGCCCAACCACACAGGCACCCGCTTCGACTTCCTGCTGGACGAGGCCTCCACCAAGCGGCTGCGTCTGGACCCGAACAACGGGACCCGGTTCCGCATCGGCACGGACGAGAAGCGCTACCGGCTCGCTAAGGTCCCGGCCGCCTCCATCGAGCTCACCGATACCCCGACCGTCTCCTAGTTCGCCCTGCAGGCCGGGGCAGCACAAGAACCCTGCCCCTGCCTCTCCGACTCGTCCTCACCCGTAACTCACGGGAATGGACGACCTCCGCCAGCACGACCGCCGCCGCCGAGCACGAGAAGCCCAGGCCGTGCCGACCCCCCAACCTGCCCGAGGAGTTGAGGTGGGACCAGAGCTGAGTAAGCCGCCGAAGCCGCCCTCGACGGAGCAAGTAATCCCGCAGCTGAAAGAAGGGGAACGACACCTGACCCAATATAGGTATTACGGAACTTAACTGGGTGGCGCTCAGGGACCGCCAGACCGTTCGCCGCGACCGAGGAGCACGTCCATGAGCGCAGAGACCACCGCTGTCATCCGCGGCCGCGTGTACGGGACCGTGCAGCTGCGCCACACCGGGCGCGGGACACCCGCCGCCCGGTTCACCGTTATGCAGGTTTCCCGCGAGTACGACCGCGCCCGAGGACAGTGGCACGACGGCGAGCCGGTCCCGGTCATCTGCACCGTCACCGGGCCGCTCGCCCGACACGTCGCCGAGTGCCTCACCAACGCCGTCCACGTGATCGTCACTGGGAACGTGTCCCTGCGCGACAACCTGCTCCACCTCGACTCCGCCCAGGTCGGCATCGACCTCGCCCACCACGTCGCCTACATCGACGACACGCTGCCCGACGTCCTCGCCGGGCGCGCTCCCGCCCCGGCATCGCGTGCGACCTCCGTTCCCGACACCGCACACCGCGCCGCACCTGTCCGCCCGACCTCAGCTCCCGCCGCGCCGGCCGCCGACTGGTGGCAATCGCCCCCACGCGGCTCCTGGGACGCGGTCACCGAGCCCAGCCGCACCGCCCGCTGACCACGCCACACGCCCCCATCGCGGCACCGGCATGCCCGCCGACCGCCTTCACCGACGTACGAAGTGCCCGGCACCGCCCTGTCCGAGCGCGCCACCCACGCCACGCTCGCCGCCCACCTCCCGCCCCACCAGGTCGGCGCTCGTCTCGCCCATCACTGTGCCGAGGAGGTCTGGCCCAGTACAAGCCGCGCGAGGAACTCCCTGCTGACGCCAACGAGGCTGGCCTCGATCGCGACGACTTCGGCAGTCCCCTCAGAACCACCTATGCTCGCGAGATAGTTGGTACGAACAGTTCATTTAGGGGGCGCGAAGCCGGATGGCCGACGAGATCAAGTACGAATACAAGACCGTGCAAACTGTTCGCGGCACCGACGGCTTGGTGATCTCGAAGATGCAGAAGGACGGCTGGGAGCTCGTGGAACAAGCCCAGGGCGTGCTGCGCTCCACCCTCGGCTTCCGCCGGCCGAAAAAGCCCCTGCCGCGGCTCTTGATCGGAACTGCGATCGGCGGCCTCGTGATCCTGGCCATCGTTATCGGCGTAGGCGCAGCACTCGAGGGCGGCAGTGAGAAGGAGGACGAGTCGAACAAGCCGGCGGCGGCCACTGCGAGTGCAGAGCCTTCCGCCACGTCGACTCCGACCACGCCCGGGTCGGCTATCGCTGGCGTGATCACTTCTCAGAGCAACCGGGAGTTCGCGGCGCTGCTGAAGACGCGGGACTCGTGCGACAGCGCGAACCTGGACTTCGCAACCAAGTACAAGGGCAAGACGGTTGCCTTCGACGGCTCGATCGTGGACATGGCGCCCCACGGTGACTACGACACCCGCTACGACTTCCTCCTGGGACCAGGCGACAAGGGACCGACTACGGGGATCGGCCCGGCCTTCAAGTACGAGGATGTCAACATCGGCGACCTGAACCTGACCGGCGCGGAGGTCCCCGCCACCGTCCACGCAGGCGATAAGTTCCGTTTCATCGCCGAGGTGGGCGAATTCAACGCGAAGCAGTGCCTTTTCTTCCTTGACCCGATCTCGACGAAAATCCGGTAGTCAAGAGGGGCATCCGCGTCATCGCAGATCGGTGTGCCCGGCTCGCATGGCCATACCCCACGCCAGAGTCGTCTGGGCTCCGGGCCGCTCCCGGACGAAGCCGTGCACACCGCGGCCGCAGTGGGCATCGCGGGATTCCGACACGTCGTGTGAACCTGTGGTCCATCAGCGACCAGGCCGCGTCCCAAGTGGCCACCGCCTTCTACCGCCGCCTCAACGGTCTAGACAGCCCAACCTCCGCCAATACGGCCAAGGCCCTGCACCACGCCGGCGGCGAACTCCGTGCCCGGCACCCCACGGACCCGACACTCTGGGTTCTCTTCGTCCACGACGGTCCGTGAGCGAGACTGCGGGTCGGTCTGGTCGCTCGCCGCCAGCCAACCGCCTGCGACCAGCGAGCGATCGCCCCTCACCGGGATCGGCATCGACCCGGCAGCCGGGACCACCAGATATACCCGGGCCGCGGACTCCTCGGCCGTCCAGTACGAGGAAGTCATGTTCTCCTTGCCATGCGGTGCGTCCGTCGGCCTCTCGGCTCGCAGGTCGAAGGAGGCGACTGCAACTCCAAGGTCGGCCAGGATCCTCACTCCGGCTCCGCTCCGTGTCGACCCGCAGCAGCGCCGACATCTGGAAGAGATCATCCGCAGCCTCGAAGGGCCTATCGAGAAGGCCTGCGCCAACGGATGGCTCAACAAGGTCCAAGCACTCGAGATCGGCCTCGAAGCCGCCCAAAGCAAACTCTCCCGTGCTGATGATGACCGCCGCTGTGCTCCTTTGCGCAGCAGGCGCCCCTACAGTGGACGGAGGAGATGACCATGGAGACGAACCCCACCGCCCTGCTGCTCGAACTCGCCGTCCAGGCTCGGTGTACGAGCGACCCGGACATGCTGCACGACTTGCTGTCCAGGGGTCACCGCGCCTGGTGCGAGGGTGTCGCCGAGGTCCAGGTCGGCGTAGACCGGGAGACCACGAGTCTGTCCGATGCCGAGCTCGCCGAACAGTGCACCGTTGCATGCATCCCGTGGGAGGCAGGAATGACGCGCAGCGAGGCGGTCTCGGCGCTCGCCTTCATGAAGTGGGATGCCTCGCCGGCGGCGATGGCATACACGGAGCTGGCGGAGCGGGCGACGCACTTCGGGGTGTGTCTGCTGGGCGAGGACGTGCTGTAGGCCGATTTGGCGTCAAGCTGGACAGCAAACCACCCCTTTGGCATTATCGAACATGTCGCACTCGTGCCGGCACCGCCGTGCTGATCCTTCCAAAGGGGTCCTGATGTCTTCTGCCGACCGGCTCGTGGACACTGCGCAGATCGTGTCCGAGTTCGGCACGAGCAAGCCTCGGGTCAGCGACTGGAGCAACAACCCGGACAGCGGTTTTCCCGCGGTCGCGCACACCGAGGGCCGCAAGCGGTTCTGGCGCTACGCCGAAGTCGAGGCGTTCTTCGCCCGGCGTGCCCCAAAGAAGCGCGCGCTGCCGGCTGCGGTACTCGATGCCGACCAGGACGAGCTATTGACCAAGCGGGAGGTGGCCCAGCTTCTCGGCTACACCCGCACCTCGACCATCGACGGCTACTTCCGTGACCGGCCTGGTTACTTCCCGGAGCCCGACGAGGACATCGACGGCCCCATGTGGCGCCGCGGCACGATCGTGGCCTGGGTCGCCAGCCGCCCCGGCAAGGGCCGGCGCAGCTCCGCTCCGACGGCAGAGCGGCCTGAGGTATCGGCGAACGGCGACCCCGACGAGCTGCTCGGTACGGCCGAGGTCGCTGCGCTGCTCGGTTACGGAAGTCCGGCTTCCTTCTCCAGCGCCCTCTACCAGGGGCGCATCCCCGAACTGCCCGAGCCGGACGCCCTGCAGAAGGCGGAAGGCAGCCGCGGCCCGGGCCGCAAGAAGTGGCGTCGGGCGACCGTCGTCGCTGTCGCCCGCGAGCGTGGAGTGCTGCCGCCGGCCGATCAGAACGAGGACCTGGTCGGCGCCGCCGAGGCAGCCCGCATCCTCGGGTACAGCAACGCCGACAGTTTCATCAGCGCACTCGGGCACGGGCTCCTGCCCGACCTCGAGCAGCGCGACGGATACGAGTACCGGCGCGGCAGCGGCGGCCGCCCCCGTCAGCAGCGCTGGAAACGCTCCCGCCTGGAGGACCTGGCGTCCCGCCGCTCCTCTCCCACCTGATTGCAGTGCGCTGGACCGCATCGCAGGCGGGATAACGTAAGACTGCGGCCTCTGGTTTAAGGGATCGACGAACTCCCGGCGGGCCAGACGCCGCACGATGGCCGGTATGGAGAGGCCAGCCACCCCTCCGGGGGGGGGGGGGGGCGGCGGGGGGGCCCCGCGCCCCCCCGCCCCCCCCCCCCCGCGGGGGGGGGGCGCCGCGGGGGGGGGGGGGGGGTCGGGGTGGGGGGGGGGGGGTGTTCGCGGTCTCTGGC
>NZ_JBHYXD010000028.1:6155-47517 GCF_042751995.1 Streptomyces sp. NPDC059371
CTCCCGCGGCGGGGGGGCGGTTTGGGGGCGCCCCCCCCCCCCCCCCCCGCGCCCCCCCCGGCCGCCGCGGCACCGGCCATCGCCAGCCGGAATCTGACCAGGTCGTCGGCCGAGGGCGGAGTGCTTGCGCAGGGATGGCGACGCTGTTTGCGTAGACCCGTGTCAGCCGGGTCCGGCGGCCTTGTCGCGAGGTGGCCTGCGGGCGCAGTCACTCGTGCAGACTGTCACTTAATCGCTTGTTCCTCGCTCTCGTGCGATGCGTTCAAGACGTCATCTCATCCCCCAAGGGTGCCAAAGGCGGGACCTGGTCCCACGCGCGACTGCAGTCGTATCCGACCTGAGCTACGACCCAAAACGTCGCAACCGATCAGTCGACAGGACAGTCTTCATGACGGTGCGTTAGGCGCGTCCCACTAGCGAACAGCCGTCGCACTGGTCCCCTGTTCAGGCACTACCTGCCTTGGCAATGGCCTCGCTGAGCGCTGGCTTATCAAGGTAGCGGTGGACGTCGTGGGAGGGTGGGAACGCGCCGTTGTTCACCTCAATGTCTGTGATACCACCCGCGAGGTGGGACAGGCCCACGCATCCGGTCACGAAGTCCTTCGAGGCGTACAGGTTCGTCCACTCCACTCCGGCAGGGACCGCGAGCCGCTCGCCCTGCGAGTGGATGTCCTTGCGGCCGGCCAGCCAGCCCAGCGGAGATCCGCACGTCACCAGCATGGTCACGTCTGGAGCCTCACCGCGGCTGAGCATGTCGTAAATGCTGAGCATGTCGTAAATCACCACACTGCCGAGGGAGTGGGCGACGACCATGGGCGCGCCCGTCTCAGTCAGGGCTTCGGCGACCGCTGCGCGGACCGCGGCAGCCGTCTCCTCCTTGCGCAGGTAGGCGTGGGCCTCGCGGACGAACCACAGGAGGCGGCCCGTGACGCCCTTGCCCATCTTCCGGTCCACAGCCTGGATCCGGCGCACGATCCGGAGCGTGAGCGGACCGTCCCCGAGGGTCAGGCCGGCCTCGGGCGACTCGTCCTCGACCGCAGAGGGAGCGTAGGCGGCCAGCGTACTGAGGATGAAGGCTTCTTCCTCCTCGTCGATGGGCGCGTCCTCCGCCAGGAGGTCCGCCTCTGGGCCGCCGAGCCCGTACGTACCGGGTGGGCGTCCGCGGGAAGCTGGCGCTCAGCCCTGCTGTCGTCGCGCCTGAGCCCTGCTTGATTCCGTGCACCCCGACGATCTGCAGCGCGTCCATGTCTCCCCCGTCCGCCTTCATCTGACTGTCAGTTGGCTGATCGTAGCCAGCGCCCGCGACGGCCTCTGCAGCCCGGGTTAGGCTGACGTCGCCAAGCGGGGGAAGCGGGTTGAGCGCGGAAGAACCGGACGGCATCGTCCGCAGGCGGCTGGTAGTCGTCGCGGTCGACGGCTACGAGGACGGGCAGGAAGGCTTCAAGGAGGGCATCGCCGCCCAAGTGGAACGGATCACCGGGTGGCTGGCGGATCCCGCACTCGGGGACGACCGGCGCTTCGAGGTGGTGCGGGCGGAGCACTCGCCGCGGTCGGTGCACGAGCTGCGCGCCTTCCTTCATGGACAAAACCTCGCAGCGGCCAGCTACAAGGAAGCCGTCGTCGTATACATCACCGGCCACGGGACGCGCCGCCTCGCACAGCGCCACTACTTACTGACTTCGGCTTGTCAGGGTGAGGCTGATGTCTCGAGGGTCAGGCCGGTGCCGGCTATGAAGCCGTCGAGGGTGTGGGGACGGTATTGAAGGCGTTTGAGGCGATTGCGGACGAGGACTTCGAGCTGGTCGAGTGCCGTGACGGCGAGGTTGGTGAGGCTGCGTTTGACGTGGGCCCACACGCCTTCGACGGGGTTCAGGTCGGGTGAGTAGGCGGGCAGCAGGAACACGGTCAGCCACTCACGCTCGGCCACGAGTTCCCGCATCCTGCGGGAGACGTGGGTGTTCAGGCGGTCCCAGACCAGCACGATCGGTGCCCTGACAAGCTGGTGGACTCCGTCGACCAGCGCGACGAAGTCCCGCTCGCCCATGCTGCGACGTGTGCCTTTGCCCGCAGGGTGGGTGCGCAGACGGTGGCACAGCCGGGTCCGGGAACCCGGCCGCATCGCAATCAGCCCGGCCACCGACAATCGTCCCGAACGCCGGCCGCTGATGGTGACCACCGGAGTCACGCCGCGCCGGCCCCAGGTCCGCCCCCGTGGCGGCCGTCGGGTGAACCCGGCTTCATCCTCGAAGCAGATGTAGCCCCCGCAGGCCGCCCGGGCCCTTTTACCTCCGCCCAGGTCGCCTCCCGCCACGCGCTCACGGCCTGCTCGTCGCGCTCGGCAACGCGCCGGGCGGGGACCTGCGGGCTGAAGCCGAGCCGGTGCATCAACCGGGTGGCACCGGAGACGCTGTAGGAGACGTGGAACTTCCGGCCGATCAGCGTGGCCACCCTCGACGCGGTCCACACCTGGTCCTCCACCCACCCGTGAGCGGCCGGCCCCTGCTCCAGATACACGGCCAGCTTCTCCAGACACCGCGGGGACAAACGGCACCGTGACCCGCTCGGACCGCGGGAGGCCAGAGCCTGAACACCGCCGTCCCGCCACAACTGGTGCCACTGATAAGCCGACTTCACGCTCACCCGCAGCCGTCGTGCAACCTCCGACGGCTTGATCTTCTGCTCGAACAGTTCAACCGCCTGCAGCCGAACCGACTCCCGACGCCGACGCCCCGTCGGAGTCAGCCCGCCCCCATCCGCATATCTCACACACCACGGATACAACCGCCCACCGACACCCATCAGGGGCATCACGAAGACTCACCCCAAAGAGCTGAAGTCAGTAACGCTGCCGAAGACGAAGGAAGAACGGCTGCTGGCGACCGCGTTCCCCACGAGCGAGCTGATCACTGCGGTCCTGGACAGCCAGTCCGATCACGTCATGGTGCTCATCGACTCCTGCCACTCTGGCACCCTCCGCGCCGAACTCGGCAGTCTGCTCGAGGACCTGTCCAACGACCGCCACAAGCACAAGGGAATCCAGTTCGCGCCGGGCAGCGAGGTGGTCAAGGACGGCAAGGTGTACACCGTCACCGGCATCACCGATTTCGAGCCCACGCCCAAGGGCCCGAAGTCCGTCGCAGAGCCACTGGAACATCCCCGGACCGTGGGCTTGTGCCGCGTCTGCAACCACGTCGAGAAGACGCCGTCCAGCAGCGAGAGCTCCTGTCCGATCTGCAAGGCCGACGACTACGACGTCGTCGACCTGCGGGAACCCGCCGGATTCCGGGCCAGCCAGCCGCGCGACTTCGACGGAGTCTTCGCCTGGACCCCCATCACCGTCTCCTCCCGGGCTGCCGCAAACCTCCTGGCCCTCCGCTTCACCTCCTGGGAGGAAGCACACGTCTACTCCGGACCGGGCGAGCGGTACGTCATCAACGACAACAACGGGGACCTGTTCTCACTGCGCCGCGCATCGGGCCCCTGGGGCGGGTACCTCGCCAGCGGCGCCACAGGCCCGAGCTACGGGGACCAGCTGCAGGTAGCCCTGGGAGCCGCCTTGCCTACGGACTTCTTCTTCCTCGGCCCTGCTTCCGCCATCGACAAGGCACACGGCTACCGGCTCAACCTCACCCCCGCCGCACCCGCCTACGGCGGCGACATCAGCCAGGGCAGGCGGGCCGCCTGGTACTCGCTCGCGTTCCTCCTACGCAGCGCGGCCGCCCAGTTCCTCGACGTCGGCCGACAGGAACTGCTCGCCGGAATTCACGCTGGACCGCACCCGGATGGCCCTGTCGCCTACGCCTTCCTGGCCGATGCCCTGGAGAACGGCGCGGGCTTCAGCACGCATCTCGGCAGCCCGGAGGTCATCGCGGACTTCATGCAGGCCGTCCATACCTACCTGGACGCCCTGAGGCAGACCGAGCACGCAGAAATCTGCACCTCCTCGTACCCCCGCTGCCTGCGCGACTACTCCAACATGCCCTACCATCCCCTGCTCGACTGGCGGCTCGCAAGCGACCTGCTGACCGTCCTCTCCGGCGGTCTCGCCAGCACCTCCGCCGACCGAGCCCGTCGGTCCCTGGCCGGCCTCCAGAAGATGCTGAAGGCCACCCTCCTCGACGGGGATCTGCCCGGGCTGGTCTTCACCTCGGGCAGGGGCCTACGCCACGCCGTGGTGGCGAGGCATCCGCTCCACATGTGCGAAAAGGACGCAGCGAGTACGGACCTCCAGCCCGCCCTGGATGCCGCACTGGAGTACACGCAAGACGCAGGGCGGATCGTCGCCGCCGACTGGTTCACCCTGGAGAAGAGCCCCATGCAGATCATCGAGCAGCTTCAGGCACCCTGAACTACCCGCTCTCGACATCACGAAGAGCTGACAGGGATGTCCCTCTCACGGGGCATCTCCGCGCATACGAGAAGCAGCTTTGATGAACTGAGACTCCAGCCCGGGATCGACCTCGTGTTGAGCACCTTCATGGAGTCTCGCAATCAATCCGATTCGCTCACTTCCGGCTGCGAGTCAGCCCCACCGCGGAGTCGCCGTGCCACTGCGACGGCTCCGCTCCCGTCGCGTGACGTCGAGAACCCGGCAACGATGACGGGATCATCCCCGCAGGTGCGGGGAGCAGGTCGCCTGTTTGCGGGTCGTCTCGGTCGCCGCGGGACCATCCTCGGCGGGGCGGGGAGCAGTTGGTGTGATGCCGATGCCGAACCTGGCTGAGGGGACCATCCCCGCGACTGCGGGAACCGGAGGCAGCTACACAGTAGAGCGGATCATCACCGTCAGGACTGGCGATGCCAGCGACGGCTGACTCTGCCCGATGTCCCCATAACCCCAGGACCTGTACAGATCGTGGACCTTTCCATCGCCAGCAGCCGGGTTGACCATGAGGGTGACGTACGGCTCGTCGCACCGGGCGAGCAAAGCGTCATGGATGCGACGGGAAGTACCGGTCTTCCGCCACCCCGGGCTGACACCGATCTCTTTGAGAGCCACTGCTGGCCGCTCGGTGTACCTCTCCGCCGGCGTCGGCCTGGTGCGCAGCCAGTACCGGTCGCCGTACTCGATGGTGTTGCCGTAGGCGTATCCGACGGGTTGGCCGTCCGCGTACGCAAGAACAGCTATGAATCCAGGTTCGCCGCTATGCCGGTCCAGGCGCTCTCCGAACGCGGTGACCGCGTAGTTGGGCAGGTGGAGCAGCGGTGCGCGTACTTCGGCGTACACGTTGAGGAGGTCGCCGCGGATGGCGTCGAGGGCGGTGAAGGTGCGCAGCTCGATGGCGGATGCCGTGGTCATGTGGCCATCTTCCAGGCGGCGGTGTGCTCGGTCCAGGTCTGGATCGCAGTGCTACCGGGTGCAGTGGCGCGCAGCGCGGCCCCGAACTCTTGGAGCATGCGCGAGACGCGGGCGTGTCGGGTGGCGGCGTCGGCGGGGACCCGTCTCGCGGTGGCCGTGGCGGCGTCGATGTCGCCTTGGGCGAGCTGGGCATGGGCCAGCCGGGTTGTGGTGATGGCCCGGGAGCGGGCCATGTGAGGCCGGAGAGCAGAGAGGCAGCGGTGGGCGTGGTACTCGGCAGCTGGGTGGTCGCCGAGGGCCAGGTATGCGGAGAGGGCCAAGTGGTCCAGCTCGGCCTGGTCGTAGAAGGCGAGCAACCAAACCGGCCGGTAGTCGTCCAGGTCGGCGCGCAGCATGGCGGCTTGGGCTTGGTCAAATGCTCGGCGGGTGCCGGTACGGTCCTGCGCAGCGCCGTGGATGGCAGCCTGTCGCGCAAGGCCGAGGGACGCGAACAGAGGGTCTCTGCGGGTGAGGTGCAGGTTGCGCGCGACATCGTTGGCGGCGAAGGCATCGGCGGGGCGGCCCATGTGGCGGTACAGGGTGCCTGCGTGGCTCCAGATACGGAATTTGATCGCTTGGTCGCCGGACATCTCGGCGAGGGTTTGCGCCTCTCGCATGTGTGCTTTGGCAATGTCGTAGCGGCGGCCGTCAATGGCGGCCCACATCGCCGAGGAACGAAAAGCAGCTGCTGAAGCGTAAAGGTTGCTGCGGACGCGCTGGGTGGCGCTGCCAGCGTTTTGGAGGTTCAGTGCCTCGTCGGCAAGTGCGGCAGCCCGTTGCTCGATACCGAGTTGTCCGCCGTGCCGGTGGTCGCTGGCGATGATCTCGGCGAATCGCTGATTCAGCCGGTTGACGTCGCTCATCCCGATACGGCGTGGCGAGGCGGTGCCGGGTGCTGCGGCTGCTGCGACAGTCGCAGCAACGCCTCCGACCAGGGTGCGGCGCTTCATGTCGGGGTCCTCCTGCTGCAGTGTTGCGGACGGGGGAGAGGGCCGACTGTGCGGCACGAATCCCAGAGCGACAGCAGGTAGGCCGCTGACGTCCTCAAGTGCTTTGCGTGTAGCCGACTTGGGCCAGGTGACCCGGCCCGCCTTCCAGGAGCGGACCGATGAGCCATCAAGGCCGCCCGGCCGTCCGGTCAGCCTTTCTAACGCCATGTTCACAGCGTCAGCAAGGCTGTTGGAGCTGTAGCCGTGCTCGGCCATCCACGCTTCAAGAACAGTGTTGCGCGTGGTGTCCATGCACTCACCGTAGCTCCGGCCCCCGCCCACCCACCAGGTAATAGGCAGGTCAAATCACCCTAGGTCGCCGCATTCGCGGGGCTGCTGATCGTCCTAACCTCCCAGGTCTGAAACGGAGTTGTCTTACTGGTGGTCGCCCGTGACGGCGGCTGTTGACGGCCTTACCCGCTCGGCTCTTCGCGCCCTGAGCGGCTGGGCATCGAGACGACCCGAAGGCTCCATCCAATGACGAGTCTGCGAACACCGGCCAAGGCCACCGCCGCCGGCCGTCCTACGTACAGTCAGACCCTCCCCTGCGAGCCGTCCGCGGCTCAGTTGGGCCGCGAGCTCATCCGAGAGGTCCTCGGCGTGTGGTGCCTCGACTGCCTTGCAGACCGGGCAACGCTCATCACCACGGAGCTGATCGCGAATGCCTCCGGGCACACGCTGTGCTCCAAGGTCCGCCTCGTCCTCGGTCGTCCAAGCCCGACACTGCTGCGTATCGGGGTCGTGGATCGGGATCCGTCTCATCTGCCGGCGCTCAACCAGGCGAACGCGGATGACGAGTCTGGGCGGGGGCTCCTCCTCGTCGACGCCGTCGCCGACCGCTGGGGCTACGAGTTGAAAGGCCCTGGCAAAGACCCCTGGGGCAAAGAAGTCTGGGCTGAACTCCGAACCGAGGACGCCTGATGACAGCCGCAACGCAGCTTGGGCCACGCGCTGTACCAACGTGGACGCCGCCATTGGAGCCTGCCGAGTTGAGGTCGCTGCTGTCGAAGATCCGTCGGTGGCAGCCTTTCGATGGCGGGGCCGTCCTCGATGACGTCAGCACTGTCCTGGACGAATGCATGCCGAGCAAGGAAAAAGTGGCCGTACTCGCCGTGCGGCTGCGTGGCCACCTCTCGCGCCTGGTCGAAATCGCCGTGGCGTCCGAAGCCGACCCGGCCGATGGGATCACTGCGCAGCTCATCGCCCGAGCACGCACGGTGCATTGCAAGGCTCTGCCTGATGACTACATGGCGGCGGCGGGGCGGCTCCGCCGGACGGGCTGGATCGTCAACGAACTCTTCGAGCGCCTGATCGCCCTGGGCTGCCTGAGGGAGGCGGCATGACCAGTCCATGCCTCGCCACGACCACGATCACCAGCACGGAAGAAGGCAACTGCGTGAGCACGCCGACCGCAGGGGGCCTGGTCCCCTTCGTCATCCAGCGCCGCGGCGAGGAGGCCGCGCCGGCCGACTTCGTCTTCACCCGTTCCGGCCCCGGCCGGTACCGGTTGCGCTACCTCGACGAGGACCCCCGCGACCGCGACCTGCACGGCGTGCTGTGGGGCCGCTGTTCCTTCAACCCCGTCGACGACCAGGGCTCCCCCACCGGTGAACCCGAGTGGAAAATGATGCATCCCTTCCGCCAGCGCATCACGATGCAGTCCCTGCGCTGCCAGGTCTGCACCAGCCCCGCTCGCACCCGCCTCGGCACCGTGTTCCTCGCCGGGCCGCACGACCTCGACCCCGAGGCCGACACGGTACTGACCAACCAGCCGCCTGTATGTGCCCGCCACGTCAAAGCCGCCGCACGGCTCTGCCCCCACCTCGCAGACCAACCACGGGCCTTCATCGCCCGCAGTGCACCGCTGTACGGAGTCGTCGGCGTCATCTACGGCTACAGCCCCGAACACGGTGTCCACGTCGTCGCGCAGCCCGACATGCCGCTGCCCTACGGACACCCCAACCTGACCACCTGCCTGGCCTCCCAACTCGTGCGCCGGCTCTCCTCGTTCACAGTCCTCACCGTGGACGAGCTGATGCGAGATCTCGACGCCGCCCCATAGACCCCGCCTGGTGGACCGGACGCTCTCCTCGGGCCCTCGGCCGCCAGGCGGCACCAGCCCCCGGCGCGGGGAGACGTACCCGCCACTCCCCTGGGCGGGCTACGCAGCCCCGCTCCCCGCGCCGGGCCCATCCCTGCAATCTCTGCATGGCTCATTTGCGTTCGCTGGTCAAAGCCGGCGTAGTCCATCCAGCACACGCTGCAGCAGCGACACGTCGGGGGCTTCTTCTCCATGGGATGGCCGGTGGATGACCACCAAGCCGGCTTCGGCCAGATCGGCCACCAGAATTCTGGCCACTCCCAAAGGCATACCAAGGAGTGCAGAAATCTCCGCCACGGACTTAAGTTCCTGGCACAGTTCCAGGATCCGCCGATGCTCTGGCAGCGTCGCTGCATAGGCCGCTGGCGTAGAAGCGGTGCTCACCAGCGCCTCGATGGCGATCACTTCCCGGGGACGTGTCCTACCTCCGGTCATCGCGTAGGGACGCACCAGCTCGCCTTGGCTCTCGACAGGATCACCAATCGTCGTCGCCCCAGGGCCATAAAAGGGCACCGGACCTGTACGCGGGTTAACGGTTGCGCCGGCACGAGGCAACCCGGGACCAGGGGTTGGGCGTCGTGACATCGCTGTCGGAGATTCTTCAGGATCTCCTGGGAAGGGAGCGGGTGACCGAAACGCTGTGCCAGCCGACTGTGCCGGCTGTTGCCCTCTACGACTTCGTTCGACGGCGGTCGCCGCAAGCAAGAGGGCGTTCTTCAAGCAACGTTCGTCGTCGGTTGCCTGCGCCAGTGAGTATTCGGCCGCGGCCAGACACCGAAGAGCGGACACCGCCCGTGGATGCTCGCTGCCCAATGCTGCGGAGATCCGTTGCACCGCGATGGCGATGACATCCGCCGCACGTGTCATTCGGTCGACGTCGTGAGAGGCAGCCGCCGACTCGCACTCCGCGGATGCCACTGTGACCACGGTCGACAGTGATGTGGGGTGATCGCGCCCAAGGAGCGGGATAAGCCGTCGGGCAATATCACTCAGCTCGTCCAGCAAGTGGTCAGCCTCTTGGTGCTGACTGCCCTCGCGCCGGATCTCCGCCAGAACGGCCGTGGCCAGGAACTGGGCGTTCAAGTCACCGGGCGCGCTGGCGTCACCCGCTGCATGGCGGGCACGGTCCGCGTAGTCTGCCGCCGCTGCAAGATCCCCTGCACGAAGCTTTACAGCTGCCTGGTTAGCCAGGGCGAGCACAGATAGAACGCCGTCGCTCTCCGACGGCGAAAGCAGGCGGGAGGCGGCCGCCAGGTGACCGCGCTCAGCGACAGCTACGGCAAGTTGATTGCGTTGGGAAGCATCCATGCCTGACAGCGAAAAGGCATCTCCTCGCAGGTGAAGCGACACCCGATCCAGGAGATCATCGGCTGCATCGTGCAGGCCTAGTCCGTCCGCCAGGCTGACTAGGTAAGCGAGATCTTCGCCGGCCGACGGACGGCTGAGGAGTTCCAGGGCGGCTTGCGCGCCCGCCATCTTGCGCTCCACGACGGAACGCTCAGCATCCACGCCGCGTAACGCTCTCTCGGCGGAACGGATCGCATCTTTGAGGACGTCATTCATGACTGACCGCACGGCTGTCGTCCATGAAGACTTCCTTCAACGCGAGGTACCGCAGCTCGGCAATGCGCACGGGATCAAGGACGTTGCCGTCTGCGAGTTGCTGAAATGCCTGGATCACCGCCTCGACTCGGTCCGACTGGTGACGTGCCGGTGACGGTGCAGGCTGCAACGCTGGGGACGCATCGGACCTGACCTGGGGTGGTCGCAGTACGTCAAGGAGATGCACAACGTCGAAATGGTCGAAACGCTGCATCGCCTCTCTCAGAGTGGCGGCGAAGAGAACGTTGGTGTTGCGGCCCGCATCGCAACGATCGGGAACCTGCTCCAGCAGAATGCCTGCGACAACCGGTTTTCGTTTCCTGTCTCCTGTCTCAATGGGCCCACCCGAGTAGCCGGAGTAGTCACCGAGGTACTGATCGGTCGTCAATTGGAGTGCTTCGATCAGCGCACCGCCCTCGCACAGATAGCTCACGCCTGCATGGTCTACCTGGCCCGTGAGTTCGACGTCGTTTTCAGCCGGCCGGTACGGACCGCGCCAGTGCATTCCGGCGCGCGCGACGCCGGCGGCAGGTACCGGCTGTCTGACGTCGTGACCGGCGTCGATTTCGATCAGTGCGAGGTCGGCATCTTTGTCCCGCCGACGAACCTCACCCCGTACTTGGGTGCCGTCCGCCAGCACGATGTTCAGTTCCTCCTCGACTGCATTCAGTCCGCGCAGGCAGTGGAGCGCCGTGAGGACGAAGCGGCGCGTCACCAAAAAGCCGCCCCCCAACCGCTGCTGACCCTGGTATAGCTCGACCCAGTAGCCCTCGCTCTTCATGGCTGGTCCGCAACGCGCTCCACGGTGAGGGTCACCTCGAACGATGCCTCTGCGGACGCCTTGGAGAGAATGACGCCCGCCTCTGCGGCCAACGTCAGCCCGAACGTCACGTCCACACTGCTGACCTGCCAGCCGTGATGCACCGGCACCTGCGCCAGCGCTCGTTGCGTAATGGCAGACGCCTCAACGATGGCTTCCTCAACCTCCGTTGCGCGCTCGGCGAGAGCAGCCGTCGAACGCGTGCGTGTGCCGATCTGCCGACTTCCTGACGCATCGAGAACAACGGTCTCAACTCTGACTTCGGCCATGGATTCGCTTCCCCCGACCACGACGCGCGGATCACCTCCCAGGGAGCGTAGCCGTGCTACGCATCGTCTGCGAAGGCTTCCGCCGCTCCTACTTCATGGAGAACTGGCGGCATCGCCAAAGCGAGGTCCGAGGGGCTGAAGCAGCAGTCGGCGGCAAGAGCGCCGACGATGTCTGCCAGATGCACCTCAGCGAGACCCGGTCACAAACGGGCATCGAGCACGTCCCAAGAGAAGAGGGCCAGTACACGCACTGGCATCGGCCGGCCTGGGGCGGAGCGGTAGATGCGGCCCACGGGCCAAAGCCGCGCTCTCGAGGGCAATCCGATTGAGATGGCCAATCGTTTCAGCACCGCGGTAGGTGCACCATATTCTCCAACCCCCAACACCCCTGTGAACGGGATTCCCTGGAACCCGCCCTTACGAGCAGGGGAGCCGACTACATTCGCCGTCCTCGATGTTGTCGACAAACAGAGGATGCCTTCATGGTGGTTCGTGACCTGCGCAAGGTGGCCGATGCGTTGCCTGGATCGGCTTCCCGAAACGGGTTGCAGCTGATCTCAGCATCGGTGGGCGGGGAAACCGGACTGCAGGCCTTTCTCAGCCCGGACCGCTACGACGTCGACGCTGTGGTGCGGCTGGCTGCCGCCTGCGGGGCCCGCATTCTTTACATGGACCTCGACCATTTCGACGCGAACGAGTTCGACGTCCTTTTCGCCGACGAGGAGGACGAGCCGATACTGCCGACAGGCGATGGCGTGCAAGGCAGCGTCCCCGCCGCACTGCGTCAGCGAGCGGACAAACTGCTGGCTGACGCGCGGCGCCGTGCGGATGCATTGGAGGCCGTACGGATCGCCTTCGTCGTGGAGGGCGTGGTGCACGAGTGGCAGCTGTCGGCCGCCAGGTTCTTTGCGTGAAGTGATCTTGTCGGGGTTCATCCGGTGATGCCGAGGGCGGTCAAGGGCCGGCGGTAGTCGCGGGCCGTGTGGCGGAGGGCTGCTGCGATGTTCCGGTGGCCCATCTGGCGGTGGAGACCGATCGCGAGGTTTCGGAGGCTGGCCATGATGCGGGGCAGACCGTCGGTGCGGACCTTGGAGTCGTCCTCGCGGAAGGTTCGGTCCCTGACATGGTGGATCTTGTTCTCGATGCCCCAGTGCCCGCGGATCCAGGAGGCGATCTGTGCTCCGCTCGCTTCGCCGGGCTTCAGGCTGGTGACCAGGTAGACCCGTTCGATCGTAAGCTTTCCGGCGGTAAGGTCTCGCCTCCAGCGCACGACTTGGAGGGCTTGACGGGCTCCCGGGTAGGCGATGTGGCGGAACGCGGCGGTCTTCAGGCGGCGGATCTCGTGCCGGTGGTGGGCCCGGGTGCGTTCGATGTGGTCCAGGCTGATCTCGGTCCAGGGCAGGCAGCGGATCCGGTCGTGAAGCGTCGGATGGTTGGGCTTGACGACCGAGATGTAGTGGGCGCCGCGGCCACGGAGGTAGCGGGCGTGGTCGTGCTGGGTGTGCAGGGCGTCCGCAGTGATCACAGCACCGTTCAGGTCGATCGTGTCCAGCAGTGGGGCGAAGGCGGGTATCTCGTTGCTCTTGTCGGCGATCTGCCGCTGGACCAGGACGTTGCCGTGCTGGTCCATCGCGGCGAGCAGGGTGACCGCCGGCCGGTCACGGGTGCGGGAACCTCTCACGGCCTTGCCGTCGACCGCAATCACCCTCCGTTCGCCAGCGGGGCTGCGGGTGGCGAGGAAGCTGCCGACGGCCCGGTCGAAGGTGTCACCGTCCAGTCGTGCCAGCAGGCGGCGGACAGTCCCGGGATGCGGGACCGGAACCGACCCCGTGAGCGGATCTGGAGGGAAGCCGAGCGCCCGAAGCGCCCAGCGGGGAGCGTCGGTGATCCACTCCCCGATGGCCGCCAGCGACCGGGCACCGGTCAGGACGGCTGCGGACGCCGCCGACAGCAGAGCCGCCAGGGGGTACCGCAGTCCGCGGGGATCACGCGGGTCCGGGACGATCGCCAGGAACTGGAACAGATCCACCGCCGCGGCCAGGGGTGGAGTCCGGTTCGCGCGGGCCAGTTGGTCCAGCGCGCAGGACATGGGAGAAGATACGGGTGCAGGCACGGGCTCGCTCGGTACTCATGGGACTTCGACACTCACATGATCACCGGCACCGTGCCTGTATCTGTACCCGGGTCAACCCGCCAGCCAAAAGCAGTACATGACGTCACATCACCGGACGTCAGCGAAAGATCAGAACGCAGCACCTTCACGCAACGACCCTGCCTCGAACGCAGAGCGGAATTACACCGGCAGGACCGCTCTCTACCTCTCGTACGCCGCGGCTCGTGGCATCGCTTGGCAGTGCGGTCAGTTCACTCCAGGAATCGAACTGTCCCATGCAACGTCATTTTCGAATTCCGAGCCACTGGGAGGTGTCCAGGAGCGGGTAAGGACGAGCCTTATCAACTTTCCGTCTTTTTCGGGATCGATGGCTTGGAAATATTCGAAGGTCTTGGATTGTCCGGGAGCCAGCGTTCCACTGGATGAATCCAGGTGGTTGCTGCCACCGACGTAGTCTCCGATGTATTCATTGTCGCCAGCTTCGACGGAAACGAATTTGTAACCGTCGGAGGAAAAATCTTCCCCAAGCACGAGATGTTTACTGCTGGCGTTCAAAACGGTCACTCTCACGGAGATTACGACCTGACTGGTCCTGATTGAAATTGGCTGCCCATCGAGCGATGTCCCGTAAAATCGCTTGAACGGATCGACTTTAAGCGTGAGCCCATCGCTGTAGGCGTAAGATTTCCCTGCATCAAGAATGCAAGGATAGCTGCCGGAGCGGATATTACCCGCACCCAAAGACGGCTTATGCGGAGGCGTACCACCTGCAGCAATGCACGGATCTGAAGCTTTTGAACCGCTTTTTGGTGTCGCCCGTGGAGGGGTTTTTTCGGCTCGACCGCTGCTAGTAACTGAAGAATTTCCAGAATCGGTGGATTTATTTCCGCTGTCGGAAATGAGTCGCACGGCGCCGTAGCCTCCCAGTGAAATGAGCGCAACCGCTACGGCGCCTAAAACAGCCAGTGAGATTCGACTTCCCCGCGTGTTGTTGATCGTCAGCGGTCCGAGTGAAATATGACTGTTGCGAACCCGGGAGGAACCACCGATTACTACGCTGTGCGAGTAGGACTGGGGTGAATCGGATGACTGCGGATCGGCCAGCGCGCGTACTATCTTATCGTGGAAATCACTGTTGGAATCCAACTCATGTGCGAGCAGGGAACGAAGCGCATTTGCTGAGGCCGGATCCGTGGGATTGCTCGTGACATTCGTCAGAGCGGTCTCGCCCTCCTCGGAGTCGCCCAACTGCCGGCGGACCAGGTCGACCACTGCAGTGCCAGCACCCTGCCCGATTGTGCTCGCTGCACCACTTGCCGCCCCGACGAATATTTCGACTACCGTAGAAATCAGTCCGCTATTTTCCATATTTCCCCCAGTCGGTGCAATTGCTCAACTTTTTCATGCTTGTCGCCCAGCCGCGCGTGAACCGCTCAATGTAACTGAGCCGAGACAGGGCATATGCCAGAGGCGGTCTCCGGGTTCTCGCCGCGCTAGCCGCGGCGGTGGCGGTGATCCGCCGCCGTGGGAGAACCGCTGTCCTTCTGGGTGCACGGTGGCCCGGGCGGCTGGATGGGCAGCGCGGTTGTGGTGGATCGGCGGCGAAGCCGAGGACGCCCAGCACATGCTGCGGGGTATCGGTGATCCACTCGCTGATCGCGATGAGCGAGCGAGCCCCGGTCAGCACCGCCGAGACGGCTGCGCACAGCAGCGCGAGGGCCGGATACCGCAGTCCTCGCGCATCGCGAGGATCGGCGACCAGGATCAGGAAACGCCGCAGGTCAGCAACATCGCTTGAGGTGAGGGGATCAATGGGTCTCAACAACCACATGATCACCAGCACCGTGCCTGCTCTGCTCTCCTGGGCCCCTTGGCGCACAAAGGACATGACGCTACGTCACTCACGAGACCGGCGAACCGGACCAATCCCAATCACGCAATGCCCCTGTGTCGGCCGCCTGGGCTGATGACCTACACGCCCAGCATGCATCGCTCACAGACGAACTACAGCAGGCACACCACGAGCAGTCCGGGTCGGACGAACCTGACCCTCTCGAAGTGAAACGGATTGCGGGCCTTCTCCAACAGATGCCGGCCGTCATCTCAGCCGGTTCACACAGCCTGCGATGCGCCGCTGCCGAGGAGGCCTTCCCTCCCCTGAACGGCAACGACGACTGGCGTCACCGCCGCCTGCTCCAACAGGCCCTCGCCCTTGCGCAGCAGGCCATCCAAAAGGACGCGGCCGACATCTACCGCACTATCGAGAACGCTCTGGACGACACTGCCGCCCGCCTGCTCAACCAAGGCATCCTGGACGACGTCCACGACGCACCGGCACGCCGAATCCTCGTCACGGACTTCCTCACCGAACTCACTGGCGGGCACCGGCCCAAACCACGCACGGTGACACTGCTGCTGGGCCGCCCGGCCGTCAAAGAGTTCCTCGCCCAACAGAAGAGCGCCGCCAAAAGCGAGGCTCAACAGGCTCTGCCGCTCTGATCGGCGAGCGGCCTGCGCCGGTAGCGGGCCGGGCGCAGCGCAGCCCGTGAAGTGACGTGACGCGGGGGCTCATCATGTCCCGGCGTCACGTCACCTGGGCCCTCAGAAGCGGCATCGCAGGCTACGGCCCGTACTCGAGGAGCAGCCGTCCGGCCGCGGCCTTCACGTCACCGCAAACGCCACGCGAAGTCAGTAGGCTGCGCCGGGTGAACCATGCACCCCGAGCTGCCAGCACCTTCCGCCTGATCGTCACGGGGGGAGGTACCGGGGGCCATACCTATCCCGCACTCACCGCGATCCGCACCCTTCAGGAGCGGCTGGCGGGCGAGGACAGGACTCTTGACGTCCTGTGGATCGGCACGGCTGACGGCCTGGAGGCGCGTATCGCCCCGGCCGAGGGGATCGCGTTCGCCACCGTCGCCACGGGCAAGATCCGCCGGTCCAGCAACCCGCTCAAGATGATGTCGACGGCGAACATGAAGGACATGGCCCGGGTCCCGCTCGGCGTGGCGCAGGCGAGGAAGCTGGTGGCTGACTTCAGGCCGGACGTCGTCCTGGCCACCGGCGGGTACGTGGCCGTGCCCGCCGGCCTGGCCGCCCGCCTGTGCCGTCGCCCGCTGGTGCTGCACGAGCAGACCGTGCGTCTGGGGCTCGCGAACCGGAAGCTGGCAGGCTCCGCGACGCGCATTGCGGTCGCTTCACAGTCGACGGTGGCGCTGCTTCCGGAGGCAGTACGCGGTCTTGCGGTCGTCACCGGGAATCCGGTGCGCCCGCAGGTACTGACCGGGCACGCGGACAAAGCAGTCGAGGCACTGGGGCTTCACGGCTTCGACCGGCAGCTGCCGACGGTCTACGTCACGGGTGGGGCCCAGGGCGCCCAGCAGATCAACGGAGTCGTCGGTGATGCGCTCCCGTGGCTGCTGGAACGCGCGAACGTGATCCATCAGTGCGGCCCCGACAACGTCGCTGGCCTGCAGGCCCACGCGGCCGGCCTGTCTGCAGAGTTGGCTGGCCGGTACTGTCTGGCCGGGTTCGTCGGACCGGAACTGCCCGACGTCCTGGCGCTCGCCGATGTCGTGATCTCCCGCAGCGGGGCCGGCACGCTGTCCGAGCTGACCGCACTCGGAAAGCCCGCCGTGTTCATCCCGCTCGCCACCTCCGCTGGCAACGAGCAGGCGCACAACGCCCGCCACCTGGAGGAGGCCGGAGCCGCCGTCGCCCTGCTCGGTGACGTCACCGCCGACCGGCTCAAGGATGCCGTGGGGGTCCTGCTCACCGACCCCGCGCGGCGCGCAGCGATGGCCGACAGGTCGCGGGAGCACGGGAGGCCGGATGCGGCGGACCGACTCGTGGACGTCATCTTGTCCGCCGCATCCGGCTGACACGCGCCGAAGGCTATGGGCGGCTGCGGATGTGCAGCGCCGTGCCTGCCTCGATCAGTACGGCGCAGTCGTTGAAGGCTTCATCGCTGTGGCCCATCGGGTCGGGGATGTCGCGGTCGCCGAGGTAGAGGCCGATTTTGCGGGCGTTCTGCTCGCCGCAGATGGCTTGGAGCGTGGCGAGGACGGTGGCGTCCATCGCCAGGACCGTATCTGCCCAGTGCAGCATGTCCAGGGTGATCTGCTGACCGCGGTGGTGGGTGAGGTCGTGTCCGAGGCGGCGGGCGGCGTTGACCATGGACGGGTGGGCGGGGTGGTCCTGCCATTTGCCGATCAGGCCGGCGGAGCGGACCGTCACGGCCGTGCCGCCCCTGCGGGCGAGCGCGACTTGGGCGAAGGGGCTGCGGCAGTGGTTTCCCAGGCACACGGTCAGCAGTTTGTGCATCACGTGTCTCCGGCGGACTTGATGGCCTGTCCGAGAGCGGCGGCCACTTGGTCGATGTCCGTCTCGGTGAGGTGCTGGTGGAAGGGCAGGCTCAGGATCTGTGCGCCTGCCTGCTCGGTGGCCGGGAGGGGTCGTCGCCAGGCGGCGAAGGCGGGCTGGAGGTGGTTGGGCGGGTAGTGGACGCCTACGGCGATGTTCCGGGAACGCAGTTCGGCGAATACCCGGTCCCGGCGGGCCACGCGGATCTGGCAGAGGTGCGGTACCGCGTGGTCGGCGTCGACGTCGACGAGCCTCACGCCGTCCAGCGGGGCGAGGGCGTCGCGGTAGGTGTGCCACAGGCTGCGCCGGGTGTGCTCGGTGGTGGTGAAGTGATCGAGCTGGGCCAGGCCGATGGCGGCGTTGATGCCCGAGAGCTGGTAGCGCAGGCCGAAGCCGTCCACGCGGTAGGTGGTGGTGTTTGCGCGCTCGTTCTGGGACTGGGTGACGCCGAGGAGCCGCAGGCGGCGGATCGTGTCGGCTTCCTGTGGTGTGCGGGGGATGACCATGCCGCCCTGGCCGCAGGTGAGGTTCTTGATGGGCCCGAAGGAGAAGCAGGTCAGGGCCCCGGTCGCGCCCACCCGGCGGGTACCTGTACAGGATCCGAAGGCGTGCGCGGCGTCCTCGACGACAGCGATTCCGCGTGCATCCAACTCACCCTGGACGGCGGAGAGGTCGATGGCCCTGCCCCCGAACAGGACAGGGACCACGGCGGCAGTGGCAGGGCTGAGCGCCTCCATGACGAGCTGGTCGCTCACGCACAGCGTGGCGGGGTCGATGTCGGCGAACCGCGGGGTGGCGCCGGTGGCAAGGATCGACTGGATCGTGGCGCAGAACGTCATGGACGGGACGACGACTTCATTGCCAGGGCCCACTCCGGCGGCGAGCAGGGCGCTGTGCAGGGCAGCGGTGCCGGAGGCGACCGCCACGGCGTCGGGAACGCCGAGGAAGGCGGCGATCTGCCGCTCGAACTCCTCGGTGACGTCGGTGTGTCCGTACTGTCCAGACGCCAGGGTCCGGGCGACCGCCGCGGCCTCCTGCCCGTAGAGGTAGGGGCTGGCGTTGCGTGCGATGCCCGGCTTCGATGAAAGGGTCACGACGGTCCTTTCCTGGGAGCGGCGAAGAGGGCGAGGTCGGCGGCGTCGCCGACGGCCAGGGTCTCGACGTAGTTGGTCAAGAACACCCCCGTCCGGTAGGCGAGGCAGCCATGATCGACCGGGAGGCCGAACAGGCCGTTGACCATCTGCCCGACGAGATCGGCTCCGGCGGCTTCTGTCAGGGGGAAGCCGCCGGCGATGCGGACGTTGAGTTCCGTGATGCTGACCGTGCCGTCGTCGCGGATGAAGCCCTGGACGCAGCAGACTCCTTGCGCGCGGACGGCGGCCAGCACTCTCGCGACGAGGTCACGCACGGCGGGGGCATCGAAGGTGGTGGAGACCGCGGCGAGGCCTGCCTTCACCAGGTCCCGGCGGCGCAGGATCACCGAGGCTCGCCCGTTGCGGTCCACCAGGCAGTCCGCGGTGAACTCGGTGCCATAGACCCGCTCCTGCACCATGGGCTGAGGGATGAGCTCACACAGGACGCGTGCGTGCTCGCGCCGCTCGACGAAGTGAACGTGCTGCGCCCCGTGGCCACACCGGGGTTTGACGACCAGCTCCGCCCCGTCGGGGACCTGGCCGATCGCCTCGGGCCGCCAGATGCGCGGCGTCGTGATGCCGTGCCCGGTCAGCACGTCGTGGAAGGCAGCCTTGTCGATGCAGGCGTGCACCGATGCTGCGTCCGGGAGCCACAGACGCACGCCGTCGGCGTCCAGCTGGGGTGCCATGGCCAGCAGCGGCGGGATGTCGTTCTCGATTCCGGCCACCACCGCATCGACGGACAAGTCCCGGCACAGGCCGGTCATGACGTCGCGGTAGCCGGGATCGTGGGCAAGGGGAATGACCTGGGGCACGGTGGCGGGCAGCAGGAACCCGCGGGCGAGAGGGTTCGCGTCGGCGGCGATGACCGTGTGGCCCAGCCGGGTCAGGCTGCGGGTCAGTCCGAAGCCCGGGTTGGCTCCGACACCGGTGACCAGGATGCGGCGCGGGACGTGCGGGTCAGTGGGCACGAGCTTCCTCCCCCGCGGGTGCCGACACGGCGGTGGCGCTGGCCGCGTGCGGGTTGCGCGTCAGCGGTGCCCACCGGTCGGGGTTGCGCCGGTACCAGTCGATGGTCTCGGCGAGACCTTCCTCGAAGTCGCGCTCCGGCCGGTAGCCGAGGTCGGCGAGTTTCGTGCAGGTCATGGAGTACCGCAGGTCGTTCGACCGCCGGTCGGGTACGTAGATGACCGAGTCCCAGCTGGCGCCGGTCAGACGCAGGATGTGGTCGGTCAGCTCTTTGTTCGTGAAGTCGGTACCGCCGCCGATGTTGTAGACCTCGCCTGGGACACCGGCGCGCAGGACGAGGTCGACGCCGGCGCAGTTGTCCTCCACGTGCAGCCAGTTCCGCATGTGCTGGCCCTGGCCGTGGAGCGTGATCTGCTGGCCTCGAAGGAGCCGGGTGGCGAACAGCGGGATGATCTTCTCGGGGTGCTGGTGGGGACCGTAGTTGTTCGAACTGCGCGTCACACACACCGGGACGCCGTAGGTGTGGAAGTAGCTCAGCGCGACCAGGTCGCTGGCCGCCTTCGACGCGGCGTAGGGCACAGTCGGGCGCGGCGGGTCGGTCTCGTGCGCCGAGCCCTGCAGCAGCGGTCCGTAGACCTCGTCCGTCGAGACGTGCACAAACTTGCCGATGCCGTGCCGCATAGCCGCGTCCGCGAGGGTCTGGGTGCCGAGCACGTTCGTCGCCAGGAAGGCGCCAGCGGCGAGGAACGAGCGGTCCACGTGGGACTCGGCGGCGAAATGGACGATCGCCGTGTGCTCCTGCACGAGGGAGTCGACGAGGTCGGCGTCGAGGATGTTGCCGTGGACGAGCGCCAGCTTCGGACTGAGGAACGCCTCACCCAGGTTCTCGATGTGCCCCGCGTACGTGAGGGCGTCCAGAACGGTCACCTGGGCAACGTCGTCGGCCTGCAGGATGCGCTTGACGAAGTGCGAGCCGATAAACCCGGCCCCGCCCGTCACGAGCACCCTTTCCAGGGATGCCTCCGCGAAGGTGCGCGGGTTGTCGGTCACGGGGTCCTCCCCCGTGCGCTGAGTGATGTACCGGATGGCGGGTCCGGCTGCGGTGCGATGCCCAGGACATCTGTCACGTCTGACCTCACTGGAGAAGAGTTGGCATGAACGAATCCGCTCGGCGCTCCCGGGCCAGCGACGGCTCGCGTCGATCGGTCACCTCGCGCATCGCCCGGCCGGTACCGGCGTCTGGCCACGAGGATGGGCTCAGCCGTTCGAGTCCGTCGACCAGTTGAAGGGGGTCCCCCAGGGGGTCCCCCTTGCCAAGGAGTCACCGCCGTTATCCACCGAGTGATTCACTGAAGGCGTGGAAGCAACGCCCCAGCACCCACTCGCAGTTGCGCGCCTTGCAGCCGGCCAGACGATGGATGCATTCGTCTCCGGCATCCATGACGCTGCCGCCCGGCGCGGTCTGCGCTCAGGCACGGACGAGGCACGGGTGCGCAAATGGCAGCGCGGTGTCACACCCAGCGAGGAATCCCAGATCTACATCGCCGAAGCGCTCGGCTGGTCACCAGACATCGTCCGTGCCGACGACTGGCCGAACTGGCTGCCGAACGGGCTGATCACCCTCGGCCCCCGCAGCTCCGTGCCCGCCCTTCGAGAGGCCCTGCGAACAGCAATGGAACGCCGAACCTTCCTGACAATCAGCGGCGCCGCCGTCACCGCCCTGGCAGCAGACTGGGCAACCGGCTCTCCCGACGCCCTCACCCGGACCATCAACGACGGCAAACCGATCGGCGAGGATCTCGTCACCTACCTGGAAAACTCCACCACGCACCTCGCCGACCTGCCCACCGAGCAACGGCAGCACACACCCGCACTGCTGGACGCCCACTTGGCCACCGTGACCGACCTGCTCGAACACGGTCGCTACACACCCGGCATCGCCCTGCGCCTTCACACCCTCGCGGCATCCCTGTCCCAGACCATCGCCTGGCACCGCTTCGACCAAGGCCACCACACCCACGCCAGCCAGCACTGGATCGCCGGCCTGCACAACGCCCACGCCGCCAGCGACCACAACCTGGGTGCAGGCCTTCTGGGCGACCTCGCCTACCAAGCCGCCTGGCAAGGCGATCACACCACCGCAGCCCGCATCCTCGAACACGCCCTCACCCGTGCCCAGAACCCCGCCGCCCGCAGCCTCCTCCAACTACGACTCGCCCGCACCCTCGCAGCACGCCACGGCCCCAGCGAACGAAACGCGATCCTCCGCGCCCTGGCCGCAGCCGAACAACACCTGAACGACGCCAGCACCGACCGGCCCGCCTGGTGCGCCTGGATGTCCGAAGCCGACCTCGCCGTCGACTCCGGACAAACCCTCCTCGACCTCGGCGACACACGCCGCGCCCACCAACTGATCTCCGAAGGCGAGCAGATGCTGCCCGGCGCCCGGGACAAGACCCGCGGTGTCTTTCTCACCTACCGAGCCGCAAGCTACCTGGACCAGAAGGAACCCGAACCGGCCGCTGCCGCCGCAGCCGAAGCCCTCCTCCTCGCCCGCCGTATTGGAGCCCCCCGCTGCGTCAAGCTCGTTGACGACCTCCTGCCGCGATTCCAGCCCTACTCTCATGCCTCGGGCGTTCCTGAATTCCTTCACCTCGCCGCGGCGTAGCGCGGTTGACCGCATCGCCCCAAAATGGCGGCGTTTTGCATGCAGTCGCTCACGCAACCGCGCCCGCTCCCCCGCAGGCCGCCGGGAACAATCCGGATTCATCCCTGCGGGCGCGGGGAGCAGCCGAAGGAGCCGACCTTCCTGTACACGGCCTCGGGATCATCCCCCCGGGTGCGGGGAGCAGGCCGGTGGCGGCGGCACCCCGAAGCACTACAAGGGACCATCCCCGCAGGTGCAGGGAGTAGACGCCCTGCATCAGTTGCTTGCGGATCAGGTCGGGACCATCCCCGTGGGTGCGGGGAGCAGTTGTGCCCGTGGGGCGGAGCGTACGTCAAGTGGGGACCATCCCCGCGGGTGCGGGGAGCAGGTCCAACAGTTGACCAACTTGTCACGCCACAGGGGACCATCCCCGCGGGTGCGGGGAGCAGACTGCGCGACCTGCGACGTTATCGGGTCAGCAGAGCGTTTCCATTGACTTTCACCGATCTCGGCAAATCAGCCAAAACGCCCCCGTGTGCAGTCTCGCTTGCAGATCTACATCCATCACCGAGTCTACGAGAGGGTGCCCCTACTACCGGTAATACTCCAGCAGACTGCACGCTGGACTGCCGCGGTCGGACTCGTGGTTGGGCCAACCACGGACGTCCCCAAGTGCTCGGCAGCAATGCGGAATTCCGGATTGTGCAGAGGCGAGCACCAGGTCCTGCGCAGCTGGTGCACTCAGGCCGCTACCCACGTTGAGAAGCCCTCGGCCTTCAACTGCACGTTCAACCCGGCGGTACGAAGCAGGACCGTCTCAGCTTCTTTCTGGAGGCGGCGCGCACCCGACGTGCCGGGCAGTCTCTCCATCTGCGTCCCGGGGGCAAGCATTTGGACCGTCCCTGGAGCCAGCGCCTACCGGTGCCTTGGTCGGGTCTGTGGTCGGCCCGACCATGAAACAACCATGGGTTTTGTGTCCCCATCGTGTCCGTGGTCGGGGCCGCTTGGTCGGCGGTCGGGTCGAGGCCTGCGGGTTTCCTCGAGGTCAGCAAATACGTGATCTGACCTGGGGGTTTGACTATGTCTCCTGGCAAGCAGGCGCTACGGCATGGCGGTTCCCCATCACGGGTCGCAGGCGTAGAGCTGGAGAAGATGAGGCGCCGCGTGCGTGTGTCGCGCCTGATCCTGTTCACTGCGATCGCAGCTGGCCCCGTCGCCCTGGGTGTCGCAGTGATGTCCAGGCAGGCCACCGTGGCTGCCGCCCCGTCGGATGAGAGGGCCTCGGTCTCTGTGGGCACTGCGGCCCCCGGGGCCGACCCTGCGGGCTATGCGCAGCTGTTCGTCGACGCGTGGCTGCGCAGCAGCGCCGACAATGCGAGCAGTGCGCAGGCGCGGCTTGTGCAGTCTCTCGCGCCTGGCGTCGGTCTGCCGGATCACATCGCCGGTGCGCAAGCGGAGCTGGCGTCGGTGACTGCGGTGCGCAGTGTGCAGCGTGGTGTCGGCGTGTGGGCGGTGACGGTGGCTGCGCAGTACGTAGGTGGACGGTTGCGCTACTTCGTGGTCCCGGTGACCGCCGACGCGGGCAGTGGCTCTTTCACTGTGACCGGCGCCCCCGGTGTCGTGGCCGGTCCGGCGCGCGCGGCGGTGAGCCGGTCGCCGTATCGGGTGAGTGTGCCGTCCGAGGGTGACCTAGCCTCAGCCATCGGCGAGTTCTTGGGGGCGTATCTGACCGGGTCCGGGGAGGTGGACCGCTATCTGGCGCCCGGGGTTCGGCTGTCACCCGTCTCTCCCGCTGCGTACACCGCGGTCACCGTTCAGGATGTATCGGGCACCGAGGAGGCTGCGGCGGACGAGAAGGTGCCGGCCGACGGCACCAAATTGCGAGTCCTCGCCCAGGTGGAGGCCCGGGATGCCGCGGGTCGGTGGCCGCTGGCGTACGAGCTCACGCTCCAGGCCCGCTCGGGCCGTTGGGATGTTGCTGCGCTTGAGTCCGGGACCGCCCAGGACGGAGGTGCCCGGTGACCACTGTGCACATTCTGCTCGCCGGGCAGCTCAACGACCTCGGTGACTCATGGATCAACATGTTCCGCCAGTGGGCGACCAAGGGGCTGCAGGCCGGTCTCGTCTGCCTCGTCGTCACGATCATGATCCAGAAGTTCAGTCTCAAGGCCGGTATCGGTGCCCTGCTCCTGATGGTGATCGCGCTGGGTCTGTACAACTCGCGCAACGACTTGGCGAGCATGTTCGAGGACGAGGTGAAGAACCCGTCGAAGAGCGCACCCGCTGCCCCCGGCATCGTCCAGTCCGAACTCCCCTTCTCCCGTAGCCACCCGCCGGACGACGGGGGCCGGCTGTGAGCGCCGCTGGAACAGCGGGTCGAGTGGGGCGCTTCTACACCGCTGCTCGACGCCATCCCTGGGTGCTGGGCAAGGTCGCTGACTGGAGGATCCCTCTTGGCCCCTACACGCCTGCGCAGATCGCGGTTGCAGTCGGCGGCGGCTTCCTGCTGGTGAAGACCATCCACTGGTGGTCGTGGATGGGGCCGGTGCCGATCGTCGCGTGGGTGCTGGCGATCTGGGCGGTACGCCGGCCGAAGATCGCCGGCCGGGCACCAGTGCAGGCTGCCGTGGGCTGGGTGCTGCTGGGCTGGCAGCCGCGGGGAGGGCGGATCGGCGGCAGGGCGGCGCGCGACCGTGGGCCACGGCCGCTGCTGGGGGCATTCACCATCGAGGGTGCGCCCGCGCCGGACCTCGCTGTATCGGCCCCGGCGGCTCGGCTCAGCGCCCTTCGGGCACCGCTCCCCCAACCGGCCGCCGGCCGCTCGTCCGCGCGCCACCACACGCAACCGGCTGCTCCCGCGGTTCTGGCAGGGCCGGTGTCGGGTGTGCAGCAGCTGGTCGCACTCGCCCAACAGACGGGGGGTGTGCGGTGAGGGTTCCGATCCGTCACATCTCCGGGCACCTGGTGTGGTCGACGCAGGGCAGCGTGTGGGCCCTCTACCGCCTGCATCCGGGGCCGGACGCTCAGGGGCAGCGCGAGGAGACCATCCAGGGCACTTACGTGCCCGCAGCTGTCCGGGACGAACAGCTGGCGAAGGTAACCCACTTGGTGCGGTCACTGCCCGGGGCGCGACTGTTCGGTTTGTGTGCCCAGATCGACCCGGGTGAGATCGCCCTGCGGATGATCGAGGGCATCGAGCCGGCCGAGCCAGCGCCCGGTGCGGGCCGGCACCCGTGGGTGGAGAACGTCGAGGCCGCCTTGGATCTGCTGGACGGCCAGGAGATGCACCGCCGCACCCTGTGGCTGGCCGTACCCCTGCAGACCCAGACCGCGGGTGTGCGGGTGCCTGCGTCGCTCGGCGCGGCGTGGGCCGAGATCGCGCCGCTGCTGGGCGTCCGGCCGGTGCCCGTGGCACGGCGTGAGGTGAGCGTCTGCCGTGAGCAGGCGTCCCGGGTGGAGGCCGCACTCGCCGGCGGTGTCGTCTTCCGCCCGGCCCATCCGGCGGAGATCGTGTGGATGGTCCAGCACGCCCTGCACCGCGGTCTCGCGGAGCCTTTGCTGGCTGAGGCAGAGACCTCCGATCTGTACGCAGGACAGGTCCGTAACGGTGTGCTGCGCTCTCCCAGCTACGCCGACCTCGGCCAGGTCCGTCTGCAGGAAGGCGGCCTCGAACCTGGTCTGGACGACGTCGAGGAGCTCAAGAGCGCGGGCCGGATCACCAGGTCGGGCCGCACGGCATGGTGGCGGCTGAAGGCGGGTTCGCCGCTGGGACGGCGCTGGCTGCAGGTCGAGTCCGACGCCGGGATCGGCTACCAGGCGCACCTGGTGCTGGCCGAGTGCCCGCCCGCGGTGAGCCAGGATGCCGCGGATCTGTTCGCCCAGCTGGAGAGCCTGGACTTCCCCGTCGACTACACCGTCGACCTCACCCTCGTGTCTGCGGAGAAGGCGCGCGCTCAGGTGCGGCGCAAGAAGAACGAACTGATCGACCAGGCCGACCAGTACGACGCCCGGCCGACCGGCATGCCTGCCTCGCTCACTGATGCTGCCCGCGACCTGGGCGAGCTCGACGCCCGGCTGTCGCGCACCAGCGTGGAGGTCGAGGTGCAGTCGGTGAGCGTGCTGACCGTGTGGGGGCCGACCGCGGCCGCCTGTGACGCCCGGGCCCGCACTTTGGCCGCGCTGCTCGGCGGCACCGACTACCGGGCGGTGCGCCCAGCTGGCCTGCAGGAGTCCCTGTTCACCCTGGGACTGCCCGGAACTGTCCGGCCAGGCGTGGTGCGGGAGTTCACCCAGCACCAGGTCAGCGAGGACTGGTCGCTGAACGGCGCCTTCACTGCGCCGGAGGTCGGCGACCCGAACGGCATGCTCCTCGGCATCGACCTCGACAGCGGCACGACCCGCCCTGTGATGATCAACGTGGCGGACGCGCCCAAGGCTGATGCCTCGGCTTCCATGGGCATCGTCGGGGATCTCGGTGCAGGCAAGAGCGTGCTGCAAAAACTGATCGCGGAGGCGGTCTGGGCACGTGGCGGCTGCGCGATCTGCATCGACCGCACTCCGGTCCGCGAGTGGGCGGCCTTCGCCCGCACCGCAGCCGCAGGCCGCGTGCAGATCATCGACGCTGCCCAAGCCGAGGTGTCCATCGATCCGCTGCGTATGTTCGACGGGCCCGAAGCCCGCCACTACGCCTTGTCCTACCTCACCCTGCAGCTCGGCATCGGCCCCATGAGTACCAGCGGGGAAGTCCTCCACCACGCCGTCGGCCGGGCCGCCGCGGGCAGCAACCCGTCGATGCACCGCGTCCTTGAGGTCCTCGAGGAGATGGCCACGACCGAGGCGGGCCAGCGGAAGGACGCGGCTTCCACTCTCGCCGGCCTCATCCGGGTCGTCGCCACCAGCCCCTTGGCGCGGATGGTGTTCGATCCGGCGCTGGCGCCGGTACGGCTGGACGCCTCCAGCACCACCGACATGATCGTCATCACCACGACCGGACTGACGCTGCCGCCCACGGCCGCATTCGACAAGCCCGAAGTCCTGCGCCAGCAGCCGCTGGAGGCGTTGATCGGCCGTGCGGTGCTCTATCTGATCGCGGCGATCGCCCGGCAGACCGCGTTCGAGGATCCGGAACGGTTCACCGCCGTGGTCCTGGACGAGCTGTACTGGCTGACCTCCTCGGCCGAGGGCACCGCCCTGGTCCACGAGATCCTCCACGACGGCCGCAAACACGGCGCAGGGCTGCTGGCCGGCTCGCACGACGCCGTCGAACTCGGCCCCGACCGCGGATTGATGGCCTACCGGGCGCTCGCCCGCACCACCGACCGCGAACGGGCGCGGCGCGGCCTGGAGTTCGTCGGACTCGACCCGGACGACGGCGAACTGCTGCGGCTGGTGACCACCGGGCTGTCCCCCGTCGGGCGCAAGGGCCGAGAGGGCGAGTTCCTGCTGACCTGCCCGCGGCAGAACACCGGCCGCATCAAGGTCGCCATCCCCCGTATCGAGCGGATCACCGCCTCCATCACCACCACCCCAGGACGCCGCGCGGGCACTGCCCCGCCCGCCGCGCCTGTGCCCGATGAGGCCGCGGCCCCCTGCCCGAAGGAGAACGCCGGATGATCACGTCTTCCTGGGACCGTTCCCGGCGTATCTCCGCAGTGGTGAGTGCGATCACCGTGACCGGCGTGGTCGTCTGCGCGGTGATCCTGGCCCTTGGGGTGAGCCTGCCGGAACCGTGGTGGCCGCGCACCGGAGAGGCCTTCGCCGCCGGTACCCGCAGCACGCACCACGATCGCTGCGCCTTGATCATCGGCCCGGCCAAGGGGTACTGCGAGCGCGGCATCACCCGCGCCGACGACGGGCTGGGCGGGGCCGGGGCGGTATGGCGGCGGCTGGGGTCCGTCAGTGCGGGTGCGGCTGCCCTGCTGCTGTGGCGGCTGCGGCACGCTTCTGGGCAGAGGCGGCGCTGACGTGTTCCGTCCAGATCGCGCGGCCTTGCGTTCGGCCGGTTTCGTCGTGCTGCTCACTGGTGTGTTCGTCGTGGTCAACAGCCAGGTCGTCTACGCGGCTGGCAACACAGGCGAGAGCGGAGATCTGCTGTCCCCGTTGGATATCGCCTCCTCCGAGGGAGTGCCGATCAGCGGGTATGAGCTGAACGCTTCCGGGGGTTCTATCGTCGCGTTCAAGACGCAGGCCCTGGCTTTTGCCTTGTCCGGCCTCTTCACCCTGATCCGGCTCCTGGTCGGACTGGCGGGGTGGGCTGTTGAGCTGGCGTTCCGGTTCCCGCTGCTGAAGATCCTTGCCCGCCCGGCGCAGAAGGTAGCCGACACCTACACGAGCGTGGTCGTCGAAACGCTCGGGCTGAAGGGCCTGCTGCTGGCATGGGCGTTCGTCTTCGCCGGGTTCATGATCGTGCGCGGAAGGGTGGGCCGCGGTCTGGGCGAAATCTTCCTCACGCTGCTCATCGGGGCGCTCGCCTCCTCGACTCTCATCCGCCCCGACACCCTGCTCGGCACCAACGGCCCTTTGGGCCAGTCCCAGCAGGTGGCCGCCGAAGTCGCCCGGCAAAGCGTCGCCTCCTACGACTGGGGAGGAAAGCTCGCCAGCACTGATCCGTGTGACGGCCTGGCCGGCGGCGCCGAGATCAAGTGTCTGCAGCGTGAGGGAGAGGGGCCCGTGTCCGCGGCGGAGGTGGCCCGGCCCCTGCAGGACTCGATCACGAACGCGCTGATCGTCAAGCCGTACATGCTGCTGCAGTACGGGCGCATCCTCGATCCCGCCAAGCCGTCCGAGCGCAAGGCTTATGCCGTCCACCTGAAATGGATCACCGGCGGGTACAAGGTCGGCGCCCACGTCACCGACGAGGGACGGGCCGCCTGCAAGAAGGTCCACGGTCCGGCCAAGAAGCACTGCGAAAGCGGCTACGCCGAAGGCATCCCGAAAGCGGACGAGGAGAGCGGGGGCCTGCCGGCATTCACTCCCGGCGGTCAGCTCCTGGACGCTTCCAGCGCGCTCGTCGACGACGAGGACCGCGAGTTCTACAGCTTCGTGCAGGACATGAAGCGGTCCGGCGCCGTCGGCAAGTCCTGCGCCGCCTACGCCGAAAAACCCACCTGGTGGCGGATCGGCGGCGCCGCCCTGCTGCTGGTCGCCGCCGGGTTCATCTGCGGCATGCTCCTGTCGTCCGCGATCGTGCTGCTGGGCACCCAGGGCATCTGCGCAGCCGCGGCGGCCGCCGGCGCCGTCACCTTCGTCGCGGGCATGCTGCCCGGGCCCGCCCGGCAGTCGGTGTGGAAGTGGCTGTCGCTGTGGGGGATCTCCGTCGTGGCCGTGGTCGCCGTCTGCGCGTTCGTACCGTTCTTCGGCATCGCCGTCGACGCCACCATCACCAACGGGCCCGACCTGATGGTCGAGCGGATCCTGCTGATCGATGTGCTGGCCATCGCCGGTGCCGCCGGGCACCGGCGCCTGCTGGCCAGCATCACCTCCTTCGGCCGGCGTGCGGCGATGCGGATGCGGTACGCCAAGGTCGGCGGCACCCACCTGCCCGGCGACACCAGCGAACTCGGCGCCGCGCTGGCCATGAACTCCCCCGCCGCGGGCGGCGGTTACGGCGGGGGCCTGCGGGCGTTCACCGGCGGCGGGGGCGGCGGCCGATTCGGGCTGCTGGGCACCCGCCAGCGCCTGATGGGCGCCCTTGCCTCGTTCACCGACGGCGCGGGCATGCCCGTCGACACGGGAGGGATGCTGGCCGATGCGCGTGCTGAGGCGCGGCGTGGGCTTGCCCCGCTGGCCGCGGCGGCGGCCGTGGGCGGGCTGGGTACGCGGCTGGGGGTGAAGGGCGGGCACTGGCTGCTGATCGGCCGCCGCCCGGACCGGGAGCAGCTGGCCAAGTGGCGCAAGCCCACCGCCGACGACGGCGCCCAGGCTGGCGGTCCGCCTGGGACGTCGCCTGGCGGGTCCGGTGGTGGTCTAGGCGGTGCGGGGCCGCTTGGGCCGGGTGGGCCGCCTGACCGCTTCCGCGGCAAGGACGGCCTGATTGTGGACCGGCGCTCGGGGCAGGTGCTGCACGATCAGAGCACCGACCGCACGCTGCTGTCGACGCGGGCGCACAACCGGCTGGTGCGTTTTCGCGGGTATCGCATCCTGCATCGGGGCGGACGGGTCGCCTATGGGGCGACGGCCGGTCTGCCGGCCAGTGCCGAGCGGACGCGTTCGGCCGGATCGCGGTATGCGCAGGATGCGCGCCAGCAGGTGCAGGTGTGGGGCAACACGGTCCGTGAGGATGGCCGGGCCTGGGCAGATGCGGGGCGTCATGTGGCCGGTGTCGTGCGGGAGAACAGCGACAGCGGCGGGAGGGGTCCGTTCGTTGGACGTCGCCTGCCGGTCGCCGCGTCCACTCGTTCACCGGGGCCCGCACGGCCTGCCAGGTCTGGTGGATCTAGCGGCGGCCCTGTCCCGTCGGCCCCACCAGGCCGTGCATCGGCCTCCGGGATCAGTGGTGCTTCGCGGGCTCCGTCTGCCGGTGCACCACCGCGGCAGCAAGGTGGTGCACCGCAACCGCTGGCTGGCAGCTCGCCCAGCGGGCCGGCCCTCCCCGGAATCGGAAGCGCGGGCACCGCGGCGCGTAATGAAGCGCGAATCCGAATGCAGGAGCTGATGCGACGGACGGCGCCCGAGGCTGAACGGCTGCGGCACAAGCGGGAGCAGGCCCGGCAGCGGGACGTGGGCGGTGAGGACGGGTGAGGCCGCCTGGGCGCCGCATGAGGCGATGGGTGTGTCTGCTTGCCGTGCTGATGTTCGCTGCCGTCTGCTGTGCCGCACCGGTGTCGAATGCGATCAGCGCCTACGTGGCGCTGCGGACCGGTCTGCGGGACGCCGGCGCCATCACCGAAGGCGGTAGCGCGGCGGACATCCCAGCCCGGATGCTGACTGCCTACAAGAGGGCTGTCCAGCAGGTCGGACAGTACCGTCCCACGTGCCGGGGGATGCGCTGGCCGGTCCTGGCCGGGATCGCCAAGGTCGAGTCGAACCACGCCATCGGTCACAGCATTGCGGCCAACGGTGACATCCGCCCGCGCATTTATGGGGTGCTCCTGAACGGCTCCGGCGCCGGCGGGAACACCACCGTTGTCGCAGACAGCGACGGCGGGAGGTGGGACGGCGCCGCCGACGGGGAGCGCGCTGTGGGCCCGTTCCAGTTCCTGCCCTCCACATGGGCAAGCACGGGAGAAGACGCGAACAGCGACGGGAGGGCCGATCCGCACAACGCCGACGACGCAGCCCTGGGCGCCGCAGTCTATCTGTGCGGCAGCGGACGGGACTTGGCCAAGCGTTCGCAGCTTCGGACCGCGGTTTTGCAGTACAACCGCTCGGGTGCGTACGTCGCGAACGTGCTGGACTGGATCGACCACTACACGGCGGCTGCCAAGGCTCCGGACCTGAAGAACGTGCCGGGGAAGGTCCGGGCAGCCATCGAGGCCGCGCTCTCCCAGCGGGGTGTCCCGTACTCGTGGGGAGGCGGCAACGCCGGTGGCCCGTCGTATGGCTTGTGCTGCTCGCCGAGCGGGAGCAGCGGTGCGGGCATCAGGGGTTTCGACTGCTCGGGGCTGACGGTGTACGCGTTCGCCAAGGCCGGCATCCGGCTGCCTCGTACCGCAGCGGCACAGTCCCAGGTGGGCAGGCGGATCCCTGCCGGTCTCGGCGTGAACGCGTTGAAGCCTGGTGACCTGGTCTTCTTCGCTGATGTCCCCGGCCGGGACTCCACGATCTATCACGTCGGGATCTACCTCGGTGACGGCCAGATGGTCAACGCGCCACGGCCGCACACTGTCGTGCGCCTGGACCCGGTCACCACCATGTCCGGCTATGCGGGAGGGGCCCGCCTGCTATGACCGCATCCCGCCGTTCGTGCTCACCCCGCCTGCTCCTGATCGCCACCGCGGTCCTGGCCTGGGTGGGGCTGGTCGTGCTCGACATGCCGCACGGAACACCCCAGTCGTCCGGCGTGACCGCGGAGGCTTCCCGACCAGCTGTCCCCTTCTCCCCCGGTCTGCGCCCCGCATCGTCTCCGCCACCGACGACAGGGGCTGTCGCACCGGCGAGGAGCGCACTCGCGTCAGAGCTCCCGCCGTACGGGGAAGGGGTGGCCGGCGACCGGGTCATCCAGCAGTCGCTGGAGACCGCCTGGCCCGCCGACCTGCCCGCCCGCGATGAGGCCCAGCTGCTCGCAGCCGGCCGCTCGCTGTTGCGGGCCGACGCCACCGGCATCGGCCGCAGCCGCTGGCCGCAGATCTTCGGCGACGAGAACCGGGCCATCGCACCGGCGTTCAGCCGGTTCCGCGTCCAGGCTGCGATCGCCCGCCGCGACGGAGGTCCGGATCGGGCGGTGGTGCACCTGGTGTGGGCCGGCGCCGACCGCGGCGGCACCGACACCGACCGGCGCCTGGCCGACTGGCATTTCGTCCGCACGTCAACGAAAGGAGAGACCGTATGGATGCCTCAGCCCCGTATCTGACCAGCCAACCCGGCGGCATGGCAGCGGGCCGACTTCTTGGCCTGTGGGGCGGCCTGGTCGAGGCCGCCGGCTGGCTCTGCACCCACTGGTATCTGCTCCCGTTGGCCACCGCTGCACTGTGGGCTGCGGGTGAAGTCCTCGTGCGGCGCCTTGCGTTGAAGGCATCTGCCGAGCGGATGGCGCTCGAGCTGGAGGCGGCCCGGCATTTCGACCCGGGTCTTGAGGAGATCTTCCGCCGCGGGGTCCAGCTGGCCCGCGCCTCGACCAGCATGCCGTGGTGGGCGCCGCGTCGTACCAAGGCGGTGCAGATCAGGCTGCGTGCCGATGGCTCGCGTCCTTTGCGCTACCGGATCGAGGGGCCGGTCGGTGGTGAACGGCTGCTGTCCATCACTCCGTTCGGCCCGGCCGTCACCGTCACCCGGGCCCGTCCGATCACCGACAAGCCGCGCAAGCACACGGTGCGGGCCGAGTTCGTGCTGCGGGGCAAGCCGATCGCCCCGTTGCGGGAGGTGCCGCTGCAACCCGACCCGCTCCAGCCTCTGGTGGACGCGGTCTGTGATCTGCGTGCAGATCTCGGTGACCTCGCCGAGGTCCGCCTGGACATCCAGCGGGCTCCGAAATGGGCCTTGCGGGCGCGGCGGTTGCATCTGATGCAGGCAGCGCGCCGCACGGAGCGCCGTGAGGTCCGGCGTTCCGTTCACTGGATGCGCCGGGATGCTGCAGGGATCGATGACTCGCTGGCCCGTCAGTTCTGGCAAGTGGTGGGTGCACGGGGCGGGTCGGCGGGGGCGGGGCAGCGGCTGGTAATGCCGCCGGTGCCGCGTCGTATCGATCCCGACGAGGCACTGGGCAAGCTCGCGCATGACGATCAACTGGTGCGGGTGCAGCTGCTGGTCACCTGCGCCTCCGACATCGAGGGGCGGTCCGAGGCGCGACTGGGCCAACTCCAGGCCGCCTTCGACGTGTTCGGTGCGCAGTCGCGATGGGCGATGCGCGGTCTGCGGCTCGGGCCGTGGCGGGCGGGTGCCGACCGGTGGCCCAGCCGCCGTGCCTTCGAGCGGCGTTGGAGGTACGGGCACTGTCAGCCGCCTCGGGCGAACTGGGTGCGGCTGGAGGAGGTCACGGGTCTGCTCAAGCCCCCGACCGTGCACTGCCGTCTGCCGCTGCTGGCGCCGGAGTTGCCGTCCTTCGAGTTCGGCAATCCTGCTCTGCTGCTGCAGGGCATCCACCGGGCGCCCGACGGGCGCCGTCGGCTGGTGGCCACCTACGCGGAAGAGACCTTGTTCGAGTGTGCGGTCGGCAAGGCGGGCGGCGGGAAGACCGAGCGTGCCCTGGCCCAGGCGATCGGCTGGGCGCATGCCGGCGGCGGGCTGATGTTCCTGGATCCGCATCGTGACTCCTGGCCGCGTGCTGCACCGTATCTCGCGCACGCTGCGCTGATGGATCGCATCGCCTTGGTCGATCTCAACGCGGTCGGCTCCACGCCCCGGGTCGGCTCGTGGAATCCGCTCGGCGTGCACCAGGGGCAGGGCCCGGCTGCGCATGAGGTCGTGGAGGCGGTTGCCGACGGTTTCGCCGCGGCGCTGGGCTGGGACGATGCCGCAGCCCCGCGCGCGCTGACCATCCTGACCGCTGCGCTGTCCGTCCTTGTGGCCGTCAACCAGGCCGCCTGCCAGGCCGGCCGGCCCGAGGACCAGGCCACCCTCTTCCAGGTGCGGTCCCTGCTCACCGACCCCGCCTTTCGGGCCGCGGCACTGGCCGCTGTAGCGGACCGGCTCGATGAGGAGATCCGCTCCTGGTGGCAGAACGTCTTTCCGACCTTTCCCACCGATGCGTTCGCCGTCGTTCTCAATCCCCTGGGCCGCCTGGCCGCCAACCCGGTCACCCGCGCCTTCCTCGGCCAGCCGGCCGGCGTCTACGACATTCGCACCGCCATGGACCGGCGCATGATCGTGTGGGTGTGCCCCGGCGGCAACGGGCCCACCGACCGGCTCCTGACCGCGCTGCTCGCCCACGACCTGCTGCGCGCCGTGCGCTCCCGCCGTGACACCCCCGCCGCCCGGCGGGTGCCGTTCCGCGCCTACTTCGACGAGCTGATCGCCCTGACCGGCGCCGCGCCCGAGACGATCGCCGCCATGTTCGAGGACTTCCGCAAATACAAGGTGCACGTCCACGGCATGACGCAGCTGCTGGCCCGGCTGCCCGGCCCGGTGCGGATGTCGCTGACCCAGAACGCCTCGAGTCTGGCGACCACCGCTGGATCACGGACCGCGGTCGCTGCGATCACCGCCGAGTGGGGCGACCACCCCAGCCCCGAGCAGGTCGCCGCTCTGGACCGCTACGAGCACTACACGACGCTGACCGTCCACGGCCGGCGTATCGGCCCCCTTCAGCTGCGCGGCCCCCACCTCGACGACGTATTCACCGACCAGGCCCGCCCCCGCAACGTCCCTGCCCTCGAGCACGCCGCCCGCACTGCGGCCCATGCTCTGCCGCTCGATCAGCTCACCCGCCGCACGGCCGACCATCTCGACCGCGTCAGCGCCTTCCTCGCCCAGCAGGCCACGAGATCGTCCGCGCGTCCCAACGCCCAGAAGGGATACCAGTGACCAGCGCGCCAGCAGCAGCCGGACCGTCCCGGTTCACACCCAGTCCCCTCGAGCCGCTCCCCCACCAGCTGCTGGCCGCCCTCGCCCAGCACCGCATGGCCACCACCAGCCAGCTCCATCTGATGCTGCGCCCCGACGCGAGTCGCCAGACCGTCTCCCGCCCCCTGAACCAGCTCCGAGGCCGCGGCCTGCTCGACCACGTCGTGCTGCCCAACTCGAACCGCACCCGTGCCTGGTACCTCACATCCGAGGGGGCCCGCCTCACCCGGGACTGGCCCGGTATGCGCGGGCGCCCGCCCTACCCGATCACCTCGGCCACCGCAGCGTCGATGAAGACCCCACACACTCTGACGACGCTCCGCGCCCACCTCGCCTTCGCGGCCGACGCCCGCCGCCGCGGTGATGAACACGGCCCTCTCGACTGGACCCCCGAGGTGGCCCACCCTCTCGGTGACCGTGAACGCGTCATCGCCGACGCCGTCCTGCACTACACCCTCAACGACGGCCGACAGCGCCGAAAACTACGCGCGTTCATCGAAATCGACCGCACCACCATGAGCAGCGAACGCCTCGCAGCAAAGCTGATCGACTACGCCCGGCTCTGGTCCCACCACCCCCCGGCCGCCAACCGACGACACCCCGGCCCGCGTACCGAGGCCGGCCCGCTGTGGCAGCGCTGGTATCCGCTCTACCCCCGCATCCTGTTCATCCTCACCGGCGCCTCACCCCAGCGGCTTACCCGCCGGATCGAAGACCTGCAGGACATGACCGCCCAGCACCCCCACGTCGCCGCCCTCGCCCGCGAGGTACCCCTGGGTGCCGCCACACTCGACGATCTCGAGGCCCACTCCCCCAGCGCACCCGTATGGATCCCGCTCGCCGGCAGCCCCGAACCCCGCCCCTGGCACACCCTCAACCCATGATTCGCTTACGCAAAGACAAATTGTGACTGCATTTAAGCCAAGTAGCGCCTGTGGCGCGTCAGCCAAGCCGAAAAGGGACGTGCATATGCGTAGTCTTTCAACTCCGCAAACAGAGCAAGACAGTCCGGCCGACTGCACCGCACTGCACTCTGCGGACGTCGGCATCGCCAGCGCACCAGCTCGCACCATGCCGTACGGGGGAGACACCGTGACACGAGCACCACGCCTACAAGGGCGCACCACTCTTCGCTGGAAGCCCGCAACGGCCCTGTTCGTCGCAAGCGGCCTGATGACGCTCTCCGCATGCAGTAGCGGCGGAGACTCCGACGGTGCCGCAGAACAGCCGTCAGCCAGCAGCAGTTCGCCGCGCTCCTCGACGTCCCCCAACTCAGATCCGCAGACCGCTGGACGCACGGATGTACTGGCGGCTTACAGCGCGTTCTGGGTCGAGCAGGTGAAGGCTTACAGCCAGGCGGACATCAAAGGCACTGATCTCAAGAAGTACGCCACCAAGAAGGCACTTGGCCAAGCGATGGCCGACGTCCTGGTCATGCAGCGGGCAGGCACCGCCACAGAAGGGGCTCCTACACACCGGGCCGAGGTCACATCCCTGACCCTGAACGGAGCGGTCCCGAAGGCGACAGTGCGAGACTGCCTGGACATCTCCCACTGGAACACGATCAAGAAGAAGACGGGGCAGGTAAAACCGTTCCCATCAGCGCAGCCGCTGCGCTACATCACCACAGCCAAGGCGGAAAAGTGGGGAAAGCAGTGGCGGATCACAGAGATCATCCCTGATGGGAAGCAGACATGCTGAGGCACCCCGTTTCAGCAATGCTCCTGGCAGCTGCCGCGACCACCGTCTGCATCACCCCCAGCGCCGCAAGCGACGACCCTGTCATCGGCGGCGAGTGCGAGGGCGTGGGCCAGTACGTGACCGTGTGTCGAGAGCAACCACGCTCACCAGGAAGCACTCACCACAGCAGACCTGGCAGCCACCCCGCAAAGGGTACAAATCCCAAACCGCAGATCTGCGCGGTGGAACGCCTCAACCCCCAACCCCCCGCGAGCGATCCCGTGTGGAAGGGGCATAAGCCGGGCGACGGCGCCATCTACACACGAGTATGTATCAGCGACGCTCTCGGGGGCGCGGTTGGCGCCCAGATTGTCCCTCAGGTGTTCTGGGCGGCCGGAAACCCCGCTGCGAACGTGGATCCTGAGCAACTGGCGCGCGAGGCCGTCGATCGGATGCTGTTGACGGGCCCAGACGTCGCCAGCCCACGCGCCGCAGGCCGCTACGTGGTTGGCATGCCGATGTGGATGTGGGTCCGCCAGTCCCCCACCACATACGGACCCAACTCCGCATCCGCGAGTCTGGCTGGCGTAACAGTCACGGCTACCGCCAAGGTCACCCGCATCAACTGGGCGATGGGGGACGGATCCGCAGTGATCTGCGACGGGCCCGGCACAAGGTACGCGGCCTCTTACGGCAGGCAGGAGTCACCGACCTGCGGCCACACCTACACGCGTACATCGGCCGATCAAAGGGGCGGGAGGTACTCCGTGGCCGCCGTCGCCACTTGGACGGTCGACTGGCAGGTCAACGGCGCTGGTGAGACAGGCCAGTTCACCGAGACACGGCAGTCGCAGACGCAGGTAAGGATCGGCGAGGTTCAGGTCGTCCGGTAGGACCGCTGGAAGGATCACCACATTGAGTAAGAGGAAGGAATCGACAGCGGTCGCCGAGCGTGGGTTGCCGCTGACCGACGTGGCTGGCTCCGTCAGCCCGCCGCGGGTGTCAGCCCGGCGCCGCCGGCCAGGCATGATCGCCTTGTCGCTGGGGCTGATCGCGGCCGGTGGTGCCGGTGTGGCAGTCCTGCTGCTCCAAGTCGGACACCGCACGCAGGTTGTCACCGTGGTCCGCGACGTGCAGGTCGGCCAGGTCCTCACCGCGAAGGATCTGGGCAAGGCGTCCGTCGCCTTGGACCCAACGGTGAAGGCCGTCAACGCCGATGACCTGGGCCAGGTGGTGGGCAAGCGGGCGGCTGTGGAGCTGCGGCCCGGCTCGTTGCTGGCCCCCTCGCAGGTGACCCGAAACAATCTCGTCAAGGCAGGCGAACAGCTGGTGCCGATCGGGCTCAAGCCTGACCAGGTACCCGCTACAGCTCTCGTACCTGGTCAGAAGGTTCAGCTCGTGCACGTCCCTGTGCAGGGTGAGACCGAAACGGACAAGGCGTCCAACTCCTTGCCCCGGACGCTGCCCGGACGCGTGGTGAAGGCTTCCGACGCTGCACCGGGCACCGGTGTCGTGGTCGTCGATGTCGCCACGTCCGCCGAGGACGGGCCGACCGCCGCGGCGTGGGTATCGGCTGGCACCCTTCGTCTGGTTCTCGCGGCCCCCGGCGGCCACTGATGGCAGTGATCGCATTAGCCGGGTGCAGCGGTTCGCCCGGCGTAACGACGAGTGCGCTCGCGTTGCTGCTGGGCTGGCCGTTGGAGCCGGGGCGGCGGATGATTCTCGCCGAGTGCGACCCGGATGGTGGAGCTGTGCTGCACGGTTTGCTGCAGGGCACTCTTGGTGACCGGTACGGGCTGCCGAATCTGTCGGTTGCGGCTCGCAAGGGCGAGTTCGGTGAGGCGTTCTGGCGGCAGTTGATCGACCTGAACGGCGAGGACGGGCCGCGTGACTCGGCGCCGGATCGGCTGTTGCTGCCGGGCATCACCGATCCCGCGCAGGCCGCGAGTCTTGGCTCGGTATGGAAGGCCCTGTCGCAGATGTTCCGGGGCATCGAGGCCGACCACGGTCACGATGTCCTGCTCGATCTCGGGCGCCGCGGTGCGTTCGACCCTTCCGCCGTCCTAGCCGACCGGGCCGACGCCGTGATCGTCGTGGTGCGCAACACCCTGCGGTGTCTGCAGTCCGCGCAGGCACGGGTGCGTCAACTGGACGAACGAGTCGGGGACGTCGGGCTGTTGGTGATCGATGAAGGCCCCTACCCAGCAGGCGAAGTCCAGCGCGTGCTCCAGGTACCGGTCGTAGCGACCCTCCCGTATGCGCCGAAGGATGCCCGTGTCCTGTCCGACGGTGATGAGCAGCCGCGGCATTTCACCAAGTCGAAGCTGATGAAGACCGCACGGACTGCTGGTGCGCTGCTGGTGCAGCGGGCTGCTGTGCGGCGTGCTCGTCTCGATCCGCGTGCGGTGCTGGCTACGGGGGTGCGTCGTGCGCGGTAGGCCTCTGCACGCCGATCCGACGGTGGCGCCGCCGCCTGGTCCCCGTCCAGGGACGGCGGTGCCTGCCGGTGCTGCTTCAGCTCCTCACGTGCTGGGCCGCTCCGCGCCGCAGGTCACCGTCGACTATCGGGTGGCCCGGCATATCGCTGCGCAGGTGGCCAAGCAGCGTGAGGAACTGCTGAAGACCACGCCGGGCATGGACCGTGCGAGTGAGGAGCAGCGCTGTCTGGACTGGATCAACGAGGCGGTTGCGCTGTGGTCGGATGCTCAGGCGATGACGCCGCAGCAGGACGAGGCGCTGCGGCGCGGCGTTTATGACCTGCTGTTCCGTGCTGGGCGGTTGCAGCCGTACCTGGATGACGAGCGGGTCGAGGACATCATCATCCAGGGGCCGGGTGAAGTGTGGTTGGACTACGGCGATGGTGAGCGCCGGCGGGTGGGCCCGGTCGCCGATTCGGAGGAAGAACTCCTGGAGCTGTTGAGGGAGTTGGCTCGTGGATCGGGGCACGGCGAGCGCACGATCTCGACGGCGAGTCCGACGCTGGCGTTGTCTTTGCAGGACGGGTCCCGGCTGCAGGCGATCACGGGCCTGGGGCCGATGACGTACGCCGTGATCCGCCGGCACCGGGTCTCCCACGCCGGCCTGGACGATCTGGTCCGTCTGGGGGCGATCGATCCGGTCCTTCGGGAGTTCCTCGGCGCGTGTGTGCGGGCGGAGAAGAACATCATGATCGCGGGGAAGCAGAAGGCGGGGAAGACGACGCTGCTGCGGGCGATGCTGCGCGAGTTCGATCCAGAGTGCCGGTTCGCGACCATCCAGACCGAGGATGAGTTGTTCGCCCATGCCAACGGCTACCACCGCCAGGTCGTCTCCCTGGTCGGCCGCGAGTCCAACGGGGAACGCGACGGCTCTGGGCGCAGCGCAGGCGAGGTGAGTCTGCTGGATTTGATGCATCCGGCGTTGCGGATGTCGTTGGAGCGGATCGTGGTCGGTGAGGTCCGCGGGCCGGAGGTCGTGGCGATGATGCAGGCGCTGACGAACGGCTCCGGCGGGAATCTGTGCACGATCCATGCCCGGCGGGCGGACATCGTCTTCGACCGGATCGCCGAGCTGTATGCGCTCGCCCAGGGGAATCTGTCCGAGGCTCTGGCGTATCGGCAGACCGCGAACGGTCTGGACTTTGTCGTGTACGTCGATATGACGGACGAGACGCAGATCGGCGGCCGCCGTCACCGCTACGTCTCGCATGTTCTGGAGCTGACCGGGATCGGTGAGAACGGCCGGCCGGCGACGAATGAGGTCTTCTCCCCCGGCCGTGAGTTCGGTGAGCTGCGGGCCGTGCCGCGGATGGACCCGGGCTGCATCGATGACCTGCGTCGGGTCGGCTTCGACTCTGCTCTGCTGCAGCAGCCGTACGGGGCGTGGGCGGCGCCGTTGCCGCTGAAGATGGGGGCGGTCCGATGAGGTGGTCGGGTGGTGCTGTTTCAGCGCTGGATGGTGAGGGTCATCTGCGGCAGCACTCTTCCGGGGATGGAGCCCGACGGGGCGTCTGCCGTGCGCAGGGCGCCGATCGCACGGTGGAAGGGCTCGGCGTTGGGGTCCGCGTCGAGCGTGCAGAAGTCGAACTGGTCATGGCTTCGGGCAGCGTGGGGGGCCGCCCGGGGGGGGGGGGGGCGCCCCGCCCGCCGCCACCAGGCGCGCGGGGGGGGACAACCCCCCGGGCGACACCCCCCCGGGCCGAT